>DATJEQ010000239.1:0-4040 GCA_035496495.1 Polyangiaceae bacterium | reverse complement strand
AGTTCCCCAGGGCAGGTTGCTCCGAATCGTTTCGGATCCATTCAATCGCCCTAGCTCGGTTTAAAGAAAACGGCTAAAAATTTTAAGTTATAGCAAGGTCCTTAAAATGGGATTTAGACCAGTAAAATATTGAAATTAAAGATATTTATTCTAATTAGGCCTAATGGCCGACCAATGATCCCCGCCGAGTCGGCGCTTTGAGCTACCAATCCACGTTGGCTTTGATGTCGCTGACTTGGCCGTGGGAGTTGGTGATGTTTGCGGCGCCGGCGAAGTGGTGGACGTCCGCGTCGTAGGACGTCACCTGGGCCGTGAAGACGGTGCTGTTGCCCACGTTTTGAAGGAGGTGCTGTTTGCCGGTCAGGCATTGCTGATCGTCGCAGCGGATCACATAGGCGGAGAAGTCGGTGTCGGCGGCGTGACGCTCGACGGGTACGGGTAGAACTGCGGTGGCAGGAAAAGTCCACTCGAGTCGCAGGCGCCAAAGGTCGTTTCCCTTCGCGGCGCAAGCGCCGACGGCGATACTGACGCTGCTGTCGTCGCCGCTGTATTGCACTCCAATGCGATCGAAGTTGGTCACAATCGTGCCCTCCTGATCCAACCGAACTGTGCCAGCGGCGGGCACACTGGTGGGATCCTGATCCTCGACGCAGTAGAAGAAACCCGACGGCGGGTGGTACTCACAGGCGCCGCACACCAGCGCTGCTGCCGCAACGAGCAGGGTCGGGAGTCGGATCGTGCAGATCGTCATCTGTATCCCCCAAGCCGATGATGCAGGTTGGGTCACTGCGCCAAGCTAACGGATCTGGAGTCGTTTGGCTCGAACCAACGGCACGTTCGTATCGTAAGGCGGTGTAGGTGTGCGCTCGGGTGGGTCAATGGTGACCCGAGGTGATGATGCGACAAAGCTTCCATCTTGAAACAGGAACGACGCACTGCGCGCCTTAAGATGCGCGCATGACCTTCCCCCTTCACGATGACGCGATCCCGGTTCCGCGTGCTCCCATGCCACATGCACTCGAGGAATTTCTCTCGACCATGCCGCCTGCTTATCACAACCGTTTTGGTGAAACTGAGGCGAGAGCGCACGCGGGCATCGTGCTGCGCCGCAACGGTGCGCCGGTGCATTTGGAGATCTGTGAAGACGACCAAATTCATCCGGGCCAATTGTGCGTCGTGACGGATTTCTTGCCGGGCCTGATGCGCACCGTTTCAGAGGTGCTGATGGCTCACTCGCTAAACATTCTGGATAAATCCGGTTACTGTCGCGTGCCCGCTCGCGGCTGGAACGAAGCGGTGTTCTTCTTTCGCGTGCTGCCGCAACCCGACGGCCCTGAGTTGAACGACGCTTTCCTGGCAACGCTGCGCAGCACGATTGTCGATGTGTTGAAGGGAAAGGTTTCAGTCAGCTCACTGTCGCGCCGCTCCACACCCACTGCGCGTCCGCCCGCGTGCGCATCGGATGCTCCCGAGCCGGAGCCAAGTTCCTCCAGCGCTGATCGCCTCTCACAGTTCCAAATGTCCGAACCCCCAAGAGCCCGCCCTATCCCCCGCTTTTCCAAATTGCCGCACGCGATGTAAGAGCGCTGGCACTAGAACTTTCTTGCAAAAATCGCGGTGTTTTGTGGCCTTCGGGGCGCACCCCTGAAAATCACGCCGACATGGCGCCCGATTTTCAGCCAAACTCTAGGGTCATAGGACGCGAGAGGAACACCGTCATGAAGCGACTTTCATCCTTGGGGAGCGTGGGCTTGGTGCTGCTGTTGAGTTGTTCGTCGACGACGAGCAACTCCCAGGGAGGCGGCACGGGCGGTACCGCAGTGGGTGCAGGCGGCGCCGCGAGTGGCGGCACAGCGAACGGCACGGCGGGCGGGAGCGCGACGACGGGCAGCGGTTGCAGCGTCGGTGGAACGGCGAATCCGGGCGCGGGCGGAACGGTTCCAGCTGTGGGCGGCGCTGCGTCAGGTGGCACTCCGGGCAATGTCGCGGGAGCACCCGCAGGCGGCACCGCGCAGGGCGGAACAGCCCAAGGTGGCGCACCAGCAGGCGGCACTGCACAAGGTGGTGCATCAGTGGGTGGCGCTGCACAGGGTGGCACGTCAACGGGCGGCGCGGGGCAAATGGCGCCGACGATCGTCATCGATCCCAATCGTATGGATCGCCAGGACTTCACATTCAACGTCACTGACGCCGATCCGACTGCAACTGGATATCACGGCGGTGGACAGAACGCGGCGTTCGACGGCAGCAAAACGGTGCAGGGCTACTTGGTGATCACCATGGGCGGCATCGGCGGTGGTCCGCACAACGGCGGCGCCTACCAGTGGGCGATCGGGCGCGGCTTTCACGCGCTCGCAGTCGACATGTTCAATTCCGTTGGTGGCGAGGGCAACGGCGGCTTGGTGTACGCGGAAACCTTCTCGGGTCAGGATCTCACCGATGCTGCACCCGTCACACCTCAGAACGGCGTGATGAATCGCGTCAAGACGGGCGTCGCCTACCTTCAAACGCAGGATCCGGGCGCCGATTGGGCGTACTTCTTGGACTCCAACGGCGAAGTTCTTTGGAACCGCGTGATCATTTGGGGTTACTCCTATGGCGGACAGACGGCAGTCGCCGCAACCAAGTTTGTGGCGGCGCACCGCGTGGTTGCCACTTCCGCCCCTCGCATCCCGACAAGCGAGCCCGCATCGTCGTGGATCACGGACATGCCCAACTTGACGGATCCCGCCAACTGCTACGCTATCAACGACAACGAAACGGACTTCTGGGCCGTGTTGACGACCATGGGCTGGGTTGGGCCGCCCGTGCGCATTTTCGACGGCGGTGCGCTGCTCGTTCAGCCTCCGTTCATGAACACTCACATGCTGGACATGGCCGGCGGGCACACCGAATTCTGCTCGCTGCCCAACGCCGCCTACGACGCGGCCTGCGATTACTCGTTCGGTACCGTGCCGTAGATCACAAGGCCCTCGCGCTAGATGAAAATGATCTGAGCGGTGCCTGTTTTCTCGAAGAAATCCATTGCGGTGATGACGTCCTTGACCTGAGGCACCAGATCTTTTCGCTCGACCTTGAACATATCCATCGCAAGCTGGCAGGCGTACAGCTCAGTGCCCGCGTCGTGGAGCATCTCCAAAAATTCGCCAACGGGGGGAATGTCGAGCTTGGCCATTTCCTTCCTCATCTGAAGTGAGGCCAGCGCCTCCATCCCGGGCAGCCCAGCGATCATCGCGGGAATGGGCACGGACGGGTTGCCCACGAGCGACAGGTGCAAGTGCTCGTGTTTTGCCTTGTGCACGATGTCAAGGCCCCAGAATGTGAAGAACATCATGACGTCGATACCGGACATGCGTGCCGCGTTGGCGAGCACGAGCCCTGGGTAAGCCATATCGAGGCTGCCTTTTGAACAGATGATACTGATGCGATCGAGTTGAGCCATGAGGGTGTCCTTCAATGCGAAAAAAGCGGCTGAGCTAGAGACAGGATTTCGGCTTAGGGGTGCCCGCGATCAGCGCAATGAGCTTGCCGGGGCCTTTGGGGAACATTTGGTACAGCTCTTTGGTGCTCACACCGGTGTTGGCGGTGATGCGACGCAGCCCGGGAGATTCGGCTTTCTCAGCAAAATCTTTGCGTGCAAAGCGCACCACCTTCCAGGCCTCGGGCGTGAGCGCAATCCCCACTTCTCTGGCGATCGCTTCAGCCATCGGCTCTGTCCAATCGTTGGGGTTGAGCAGGTAACCCTGCTCGTTCACGTCGACGGTGCGATCTGCGAGGGTGCGGGATGGCATGTTAGATCCTTTCCAATCAGGTGTTCACAGCGGGTTGATTTGGGATTCTGTGATCTTTCCGGCGATCGACATGCGCGTTGGCACAGGCAACGGGTGACCCGGCAACAATCCGTTCCAATACACCCAGCGGAAAGCGAGCTTGCCCCAATGGTTGGCGCGAGTTTCGGTCAACAGCGAAAGCGGCCCCACACCGGGGAACGGGAACAACCCGGGGAGCGGCTCCGTCTCGTAGTTGAAATCGATCAACAT
>DATJEQ010000238.1:0-8335 GCA_035496495.1 Polyangiaceae bacterium | reverse complement strand
GAGATGGACCGATCACGGATCTCGTCTGAGTCAATCTGTTGCTCAGGCGACCTTGAGCAATCTCACGCCCAGAGCTTGGAGGCCTTGGCCAACGTGGCGAGCGTTACGCTAGTGTCTCGCGGATCACCGGCTGCGCGGCATAAAAACCCTTGAGAATTTGATAGGTTAGGTCGAATAAAGATCAACCCGGGAGGGGTTTGGCGGCCGATTTTTGAATCAATCCCGGAGGGGCGATTGTGAGCTAACACTTAGGTGTTGACCTTAGTATTAGCGGGTGATAATTTCTCACTCAGATCGGGTCATTCGACTGATCTGTGGGTGTTGAAATGGTTCAAACGGCGGTCGCTGATGATGTTTTTTATGCCTTGTCCAATGTGACTCGGCGGAAAGTCCTGGAGCAGTTGTCGGCGGGGCCGGCCACGGTGAGTGAGCTCGCGGCGCCGTTCGATATGAAGCTGCCTTCGTTTGTGCAGCATTTATCGGTGCTGGAGCGGAGCCGACTGGTGAAGTCGAAGAAACGCGGGCGCGTGCGCACGTACGAGATTGCGCCAGAGCGGTTCAGGGTTGCGGAGGATTGGTTGAGCTCGCGGCGTCGGGTGTGGGAAGCGCGGTTGGATCGCCTTGATCAATACGTCAAACAACTCAAAGAGAAGGAATCGGAGCCATGAGCCAGCACTTCGCAATCAATCCGAAAACTGATTTCGTGCTTGAGCGATTCATCGAAGCGCCCGTGCGGCTCGTCTGGGAAGCGTTGACGAAACCAGAGCACCTCAAAGAGTGGTACATGCCCAAGCAGTGGGGGCGTGTGTCGCGGACGGAGATGGACGTGCGACCCGGCGGCATCTTCAGCATCGACATCACCACCGTCGACGGCAAGGAATTTCCCAACCTCGGCTGCTTCCTGGATGTTGTTCCCATGCAGCGCCTAGTCTGGACCTCCATGCTCTTCCCCGGCTACCGCCCCGCTGTCTTCGACGACATCCCGATCACCGCCATCATGACCATGGAGACCCAAGGCTCCGGCACCCGCTACGTCTTCACCGCGCTGCATCGCGACGAAGCCGACTTCGAAAAAGACCAAGCTTCAGGTTGGGCGCAAGGCACGGAGATCGCTGTCGATCAGTTTGTGGCGCACGTCATGGCGATGAAGTAGGTCCGCTATTGGCTCGGCGCCGAAGCAAGCCCTCTTCTACGCAACATCAGCGCGAGCATCAGCATGAAGAGCGGTGCGGTGATGGCCCAGGGGAAGCCAAGGAATAACAGACCGGTGGAAAACGTCGGATAGAAGTAGACGATGCCGATGAACGGGGTCACCAGAACGTGGGCGATGAGCGAAAGCCTGACCCAGCGTTCAAATCCGAAATTGTCAACCGTGGGAGCGGCGAACAGAGTTGCCAACCCCATGGAACCATAGCCAACGGCATCGAAGTCCCAGAACAGGGAATGAGGGGTTTGTTCCAAGACGCGAATCGCGTCCGATGCTCCATGAAGCTTCGCCGGAATAACTGTTGCGAGCTGCACGACGTAGTTTGCAACAACAAATATCGCGTAGATGATCGTGAAGATCAGGGAAGCATGAGTCCAAAATTGCTTTTGGGGTGCTGTGACATGATGCAAGGCCAGCATCTCCAGAATGAACGGCACCACAATGCAGAGCGACGTCCCGTAGATCAAAATCTCGTCAACCGGAAACCGAAGGACGCCCGCAACTTGCAGGACCTGCACAATGTCGAACGCCAAGGTCGACGTGAACGCGACGAGACCCGACCAGTAGCCGAGATTGGCAATGGCGCGGGGCATGGCGGTACGATTCCGGTAAAGCCGAATCCCGGTACGTCCGCCGCCCAGTTTGGTAAGCGAGCCTTCCCGTGCCTCAAGGCCCAGCGCGCGTTTGCAAATGCGCCGGATCCACGACGTGGGTCAGCACGTTCGCTAAACTGAGCGGTGCTGCTCCTGGAGTGGGATCAGCAGTGTAGGCAGAGGCGGGCGCGATGCACATTGCGTCGCTGACGCTGACGCTGAGGACATAGGCGGTCATTTGGGCGGCCATGCATTGAGCGACTTCGGGGGCGGCGGCAAGCTTGCGTGCGAGATCCTCTGGGCCGCTGAAGGTCGTGTGATTCAAGTCCTCCAAGTAACCGGACGCGTCGATGGCTTGGCCTTCTTCGGTGGTGCGGTATTTGCCGATACCGTCGAAGTTCTCTAGGCCGAAACCGATTTGATCCAAGTGACTGTGACAACTGCCGCAGCTGCCTACGGCATGTTGCGTCTCGTAGCGTTGGCGCGTCGTCATGCCGGGGGCGGGCGGCGAGATCACGGGGACGTCCGCCGGAGGGGGCGGGACGTCTTTGCACAGCATCTGCCGCAGCACGAACAGACCGCGCTGGGTGGGCGATGAGCTATTCGGTGAGCCAGCGCGCGTCAGGAAGCCGCCTTGGGCGAGCAGACCAATGCCTTGTCCGGCAGGGCGTGGCGTCGAGGTGAACGCTGTGTCCGTCAAGCCGGCTGCGGGCCAACCGTAGAACGTCGCGAGCGACGCGTTCACGTAGGTGTTCGGCGAGGTGAGCAGATCCGCGAGGCTGCCGCCCGTTTGATACGTCTGATCGACGAACATCTGCGTCTCGGTCACCATCGCCGTCGCGACGGGATTGGGCAGCGTGTACACGTTCGGATCCTTCGCCGCATACGGCGCGCCGTCGTAGGAGAGCCACTGCAGGAAGAATTGGCTCATGTGAGCTTGCCCTTGAGGGCTGTTGATCAACGTCTGTGTCGCAGCGGCAATGCCGTCGGGCGTGTCGAGCGCGCCCGCGCCGGCGCTGTCGAGCAGCGCCTTGGAAGGCGTAGTGCCCGTAAGGCCATAAGACAGAATGGAGGCGAGCTCATAACCTGAAAGCGCGAAGCTGCTGCCGGTTGCCGTCCCGAGTTCTGAAATGTAGAGCGCGTTCGGCGACTGCATCAGTGCAGCCAATGTGCCCGACAGTGCGTCCATCGGATCCATCGCCAACGTGGTCACACCTTGGTTGAACAGCCCTACGTAGCTCGTGACTTCAGCATCCGCGATCGGGCGACGGAACAGGCGATAGCCGTAGGTCTGCACCATCGCGGTGACACACGCCGCGTCGATCGCCGCTGCATTGCACGGCGCGACCAACAGCGTCGGCGCCTGAGCACCGGTGAGCAGCGACTGCGCCTTGTCGAACGTGGCGTCGACCAGCGACGAGAGCCAGGGCGTATTGACCTGCAGCGCCGCAGAGTAGGTGGAGTACTTGCCCGACTGACGCAGATCCCCAACGAACTGGATCTTCTGCCATGCGACTGGATCAGCCGCGAACACGTCGATCAGCGAGTTGTTGTACTCAGCTTCCGAAAGACGGCGCAGCATTTGAGCCGCAGGCTTGCCGCTCTCACCGTTGGCGCAAGTGACCGCGGGCATCGCCACGGAGGTTGTGCCGCCGGCGCCGGGGTTGACCATGTCAACCGGGCCTGCGACGCCACCGGTTTCCGGCGCCGTTACTGCCGCGCCGCCGGATCCACCGCTGGTGGGGGTCATGGAGGCTGTGCCGCCTGCAGCCGTGTCGCTTCCAGGCGCCGAATTGCTCCCGCACGCTGCAAGTGCGAGCGCGAACACGACGGAAATACCCAGATTGAGGCGATTGAGCGTGATCACGCGAGCAACTCCTGGATCACACCCTGCGAGGCGAGCGGGCCGTAGCTGGTTGTCATCGGCGCGCCCATCGCGTTCGACAGCGTCGCGAAGAGATCGCCCATGTTGCGATTCATGGTCGGGTTCTGATTGGGCGCCACACCACCGATTTCTCCGTATTTCAGGAACTGGCCCGTCTTGAGCGTGCCGCCCAAGCTACCGATCAGCACCACGGGAATCGACTGCACGGTGTGCGCATCGCCCCCGTCGACTTCCGATGTCCAGAAAATCACCGTGTTATCCAGTATCGTTTTACCGGGCGAGAGCGGATCCGGAACATCCAGCGCTTGCACCAGAGTAAGGAAACGGCTCGACATCCAGTTGTGGCACGTCGCGAAATCCTGTGCCGTCTGCCCCATGGGCTCGGAGGGCACCCAGTGCGACAGCTGTTGGTGGTGCGCGCCCGAGAAACCGAGCCACGAGAACACGTGATTGCCCCAGGGGTGCATCACTTGGAGATTCGCCATCGTGCGTTGCCCGCAGGTAAACGCCTCAACGACATTTTCAATCTGGGCATCGAGCAGCGCCGGCAGATTCGGCTGCACCGCATCGCCGTTCGTGATCAAGCCCTGCGTCTTATCGAGCGCCACCGTGGAGAGCATCGAGCAACTCATCTGCGGCGCCGTGCTCTGCTGCATGTTGCTGGACAGGCTTGCCTTGACTTCTTGCACTGCCTGAATGTGGCCTTGGATCTTGGCGCTCTCGTAAGGGAGATTGCCGACCTCGCGACTCAGCGCGTCCAACTCCGCCTGCGACAGATCGAGCGCCAGCGACTTGAACTGGCGAATGGCGGCGATGTTCGCCCCTTGCGCGCCGAGCGCCGTGGGATCCACCGTGCGCAGCACCTCAGCGCGCGCCTGGAACGGATCATAAATTCCCGGAACGCGCACGCCGGCTCGGAAGCTCATCTCTTGGCCGCCTGCCAGTGGTGCAACCGAAAGGTTCAACAGATCGGCGCCGATGGCATCAGCCAGAGTTTGTTCGTAGGAGGTGTCGGCCCCCACGGTGAGGCAATTCTGGCCGCCAAATCCGTGATTCGACCCAGGCCCGATCGACAGCCCCTGAATCACCGTCATCTTGGATTGGTACGGCAGCAGGGGCGCGAGCGAGACCTTCAGCTCGTAGTTGGTGCCCGGCGTGTCCGGCCAAAAGTAGCTCGCAGCAGCGCCGCTTGAGACGCAAAAAGTGATCAGTCGCTTCACCGGAGCGGCCGCGGCCGCGAACGCAAGCTGATCGACGGCTCGGGGTAGAGCCAGCGCCGTTGCGCCAGTGCCGATGCTGGCCAGGAATTTGCGGCGATTCATGGGAACCCTCCACCCAATGAGTATCCGCGGCCCCCAACATCCGCAAGGTGAACCGGTTTACCCCCAGGGTTTGTGCAATCTTTGAAGGCACAGCGCATTCATGAGGCCATGAAAATTACGCCGCGAGGGGATCCCCGCTTGGAAATAGCTCGCCTATGCCGCGGCGCGTCGTCGGCGGATCATCAATCCAATCAAGGGGATAAGACCAACAAGCAGTGGCGTGGGGCCGCCCGCTGAGCCGGGCAGCTCACAGGAGCAACCGCGCGCGCTCCCACTGTCTTGGCTGCGCAACACACCGTCAGTTCCCGAATCGAGCTGGTGGGCGCCCGCGGAACCCGCGCTTCCGTGCGTTTTGCCCGCTGCAGCGACTGCGGCATCTTCGGCGCCCGCCCCGCCCGATCCGCCCGCACCGGAGTGACTCCCAGCGCGCCCGCCACTGGGCGCACCCGCCTCCGGCTGCGCCGGCCCCGCGTCATTCAACGCTCCGCCCTGTCCCTGCCCACCCGCGCTCGCGTCGAGAACGACGCCGCTGTCAGCGACGCTTGCGTCGCTCACGTTGCCACCGTCATTGGGCATGGTGCCACTGTCGATCGTCGAAGCGTCGCTGCCGGCGTCCACTCCTGCATCCACGGGGCACACCGCGTCTTCATCGGTAGATCCGTTACAATTGTCATCGACGCCGTCGCAAGTGATGTCATCGACCGCGATGGGACTGCCGGGCGTGCAACTGACCGACACCGAACCGCTCACGCAACTGCTGAACACGGTCGTCGTGCAAGCGCCCACGCCGCACGAACTCGAAACGGGCACATAGTCTTCATCATTGCTGCCGTCGCAGTCGTCATCGACGCCGTCGCAGGTGGTATCGTTCACGGCTGGAGTGCCCGCGCTGCACGTGTCGTCCGTGCTTCCGCCAACGCATTCAATATTGCCGGTGGAGGCGCAAGCCCCAATCCCGCAAGTGGTCGGCGTCTGCACGAAATCTTCGTCATCGGAACCGTCGCAATCATCGTCGACGCCGTCGCAAGTGGTGTCGTCGGAAGCAAGCGCAGCGCCGGCCACACAGCTGTTGCTCTCAACGCCGCTGTTGCATGCAGTGACACCAGTGGAGGCGCAAGCCCCGACGCCGCAGTTCGTTACGATGGGGAAATAGCCCTCATCCGCAGCGCCGTTGCAGTTGTCATCGATGTTGTCGCACGTGGCGTCATCGGCAGAAGGAATGCTCGGGGCGCAGCTGTTGTGCGTTGAGCCGTTGATGCAGGAAAGTGTACCGTTGGAAGCGCACGCGCCGACACCACAGGTCGTCGGGGTTGGGACGTAGTTCTCGTCTTTCGATCCGTCGCAGTTGTCGTCGATGTTGTCGCAATCGGAGTCGTCGCCGGTGGTCGGGCCAATGGAGCAGCTGTCCTGCACGTTGCCGCCCACGCACGAGGTGACACCAGCGCGCGCGCACGCTCCCACGCCGCAAGCGGTAGCAACGGGCACGTAGTCTTCGTCCTTCTGCCCGCTGCAGTCTTCATCCACATTGTTGCAGGTGGCGTCATTCGCAGCGGGTGCGCCGGGTGAGCAGGTGTCTTGTACGACGCCGCTGACGCACACCTTATCGCCATTGCGCGCGCAGGCCCCTACGCCGCAGCTTGTCACTGTCTGTACGTAATTTTCGTCTTTGGATCCGTTGCAGTTATCGTCCACGTTGTCGCAGTCGGAATCGTCGCCCGTGGTGGGGCCAACGGCGCAGCTGTCCTGGACGTTGCCACCGACGCACGAGGTCGATCCAGTGCGCGCGCAGGCGCCCACGCCGCAACTGGTACCCAGGGAGACGTAGTCTTCGTCTTTCTGTCCGTTGCAATCGTCGTCGATGTTGTTGCACGACGCGTCATTCGGCGCCGGGGTGCCGGGTGAGCAGGTGTCGCTCGCCGAGCCGGTGTTGCACACCATGTGCCCGGTGCTGGCGCAGGCACCGACCCCGCAGGTGGTGCCCGATTGCACGAAATCCTCGTCTTTTGTGCCGTCGCAATCGTCGTCCGTGTTGTTGCAGCTGGTGTCACTAGGTGCTGGCGCGCCTGGGGTGCAATTCGGTTGCACGACCCCCGAGACACACGAGGTCACGCCGGTACTGGCGCAGGCGCCCACCCCGCAGTTACTGCCCACAGGCACATAGTCTTCATCGTTTTGCCCGCTGCAATCATCGTCAATGCCGTCGCAGGTGGTGTCGCTGGCTGCCGGTGCGCCGGGCGTGCACGTGTCGCTCACGCTGCCGGCATTGCACACCAAGTGCCCGGTGCGGCCGCAAGCGCCTGTGCCGCAAGTGGTGGGCGTTTGCACGAAGTCCTCATCCTTCGATCCATCGCAATCGTCGTCCGTGTTGTCGCACGTGGCATCATTCGCCGCAGGAGTACCCGGAGTGCAGCCGTTTTGCACTGAGCCGCCTAAGCAAAAGCTATTGCCGCCCGCGACACAGGCCCCGACGCCACAGGTGGTGGGGACAGAAACGTAGTCCTCGTCCTTCGTGCCGTCGCAATCATCGTCGACCCCGTTGCAGGTCGCATCGTTGGGAGCTTGCGTGCCGGCGACGCAGGTGTCGTGCGTGGAGCCGTTGATACAAGCGAGCACGCCGGCCGCGGCGCAAGCCCCGGCGCCGCAAGTGGTGGGCGTTTGCACGTAATCTTCGTCTTTGATGCCATCGCAATCATCGTCGATCCCGTCACAGGTGGCATCGTTCAACGACAAGGGAGCGCCCGGGCTGCAGCTGTCTTGCACAACACCCCCCACGCAAGAAGTCGACCCGGTGCGCGCGCAGGCTCCAAAACCGCAACTCGTTCCGACTGACGAATAATCTTCGTCCTTGGTGCCGTCACAGTCGTCATCGATATTGTTGCAGGTCGCATCACTCCCGGCCGGTGTGCCCGGGCTGCAGCTGTCATGGGGAGTCCCGTTGACGCATGTGAGAGTGCCCAGTGCCGCGCAGGCTCCTGTACCGCAGGCGGTTGGCGTGCTCCCGTAATCTTCGTCTTTGGCTCCGTCGCAATCGTCGTCGATGTTGTTGCAGGTGGCGTCATTGGCCGCTGGTGCACCGGGGGCGCAGCTGTCGTGGGGGGCCCCGTTGACGCACGTCAAAGTGCCGGTTGCGGCACAAGCGCCCGTTCCGCAGCTGGTTGGGGAACTCCCGAAGTCTTCGTCTTTGGCCCCGTCGCAGTCGTCGTCGATGTTGTTGCAGGTGGCATCGTTGGCGGCAGGATTGCCAGGCGTGCAGCTGTCCTGTGTCACGCCACCGACACACGATGTTGACCCGGTGCGGGCGCAGGCGCCGGTGCCGCAGTTGGTGCCA
>DATJEQ010000237.1:0-2798 GCA_035496495.1 Polyangiaceae bacterium | reverse complement strand
CCGCGCGCGATACGGAAACATCGCCGGCAACGAAGACGCGTGGCGAGTGGTGCACGACGTCGTTCAGGAAGTGGTCGATGTCGCGCGCGCCGCGAACGTGCGTCTGGTCGGCATCGACGATGTAAAGGTTGCAGTTGCGGGCGCGCAAAAAATAGCGCAGCAAATGCCGGAAGCCATGTCCTCAACCGGTCAGGACATGATGCGCGGCAAGCGCACCGAGATCGATTCTCTGAACGGCTATATCGCCCGCCGCGGCGCCCAACTCGGTGTCCCGACGCCGGTGAACCGCACGCTCTGGGCCCTGGTCAAACTTGCCGAAGGCCAATCGTAGAACTCTTTCTGGACCCTAGCTCGCTCCATCACTCCTGGCTCGGGAGGCGGAAGGGGATGTGGACGATGGCTTCCACTTCGATGGGGTCGCCTTGTTTGGAGGCGGGGCGGAATTTCCATTGAGATAGGGCGGTGATGGAATTGGCGTCGAGTTGTTCGTCTACGCCACGAACCAGCTGGATGGCATCGATCGAGCCGTCGCGGCGAATGATGGCGTAAAGGATCACTTCGCCTGCGACGCGTTCGCTAATCAGAGCGGGCGGATATTTGGGATCGACTTTTCTCAACGGGACCGGGCCGGCGAGGTCCGTTGAAGTGATGTGCGGCGCATCAGGATTGGTGCGCAGTTCGCTGAATTTGAGGATCCAGCTGCCCGTTGCGCTGTTGAGGTTGGGCATGTTGACGTTCATGGTGTAAACGCGCTTGGTTGCGAAGATCGCTTCGGGTTTTGCGCCGGGCGCGAGCGCGGAAAAATCCGGCGGGCCGGTACGTATCGGATCGTCGTCCGCCGTTTGCGGTTGCGGCTTGTTGATCATCGCGCGGGCGGACGGCACGGCGATCTTTGGCGTTGGCGCAGCGTTCAGGCCTCCGAGGTCGGAAACGCCGCTGCTCGATTTCGGGTTGCCGCCACTGATGCTCACGCCAACGGGACTTTTGCCTCCAACGCCTGCCGCATCGGCAGCGCCGCTGCCGGGCTTCGGAGCTTCAGGAGCGATCGCAACGCGAGCTGCGAGATTGCCTGCCGGTGGCGCAACTGGTGCGGGTGGTCCTGGCGTAGCGGAGAGCGCGATCAGCGTGGATGCGGCGCCTCCAGCTGGAGTCGGTTGGCCCGCAGCGACGTCTGGCGCGGGAGTGCCATCGCCATTCTGCGCGCGCTGGGCCACGCGGGGCGCGGCGCTGGCATTGATCTCGAGCTTCGGGCGCGCGGGGCCGTTTTGTACTGACGGGAGGCTCATGTCAGTGGTGACGCGCTGCTCCATGTTAGGCGCGTCGAGTGGCGGACGGGCGGTAACGGTTTTTACACGGCGCGCATTGGGGTGCAGCTTCTTCAATGCTTCTTCGCTGATGAACAGGCGCGGCTTTGGCGGCGCAATGGCTTCAAATTGCACTACGTTCGGAAGATCGGGCAAGAGCTTTGGCGGCTCAAACGGCGCCTTCGGATTGATCAGCGTTTGCTTCAAGTGCGTCGGCTTCACGGGATCGGTGAAGATGCGCTGGCGCGGATGGAAGGCGTCAACGGCGGGTTGATCGGGCTGCTTATTCGTCACAGTGTGCTGCACCGACTTGACGCCTTGCTTCGGAATTTTCAGCAGCGGCAGGTCTTCAATCGGGCCAGACCAGGTGAGCTGGAAATTGTCGAGCGAAGGATTTTTGCGCGGCGTCATCGACAGGCCGGGAATCGGGGGCAGCAAGATGAACGCGATGTGCCACAGCGCGGCGGCGACAAACGCCTGGCGCGGAACGCGCCGCTCGATGCGCGAATCCTTGAAGAAATTTTCACCGAGGCTTGTGCCAGTAAGGCATGCGCGGGTGAACAATGCGCGCACGCTGCTGGCAGCGCTCTGCCGAAAATCGCCCCACGGCACATTGAGTTCCGGCTCGGCGTCGCCAGAAAGAAGTGGAGCGGGGCTTGCGGCCGACGGCTCGTAAGGATCGGCCAGCCTAAGGATGGAGTGGATGGCTGCGGTTGGCGCGACCGATTTGGTGTCTGCAACCGGGTTAGCTTGGGCAGCTTCGACTGTCGCTTGTGTCCCGCTTGAGTCTGGCTGTACGGCTTGCCCTTCGGGTGCTGATAGCGGTGTCGAGTCGCCTGGTGCGGGGTGAGACGTGTCCTCGGCAGCGGTGGAGGGCGGTTCTGGTGGGTCCGGGTACCTAGCTGGGGCGGCGGCGGTGCCTTGGCCTTGGCTGTTGAAGAGGCTTAGACGGCTTTGGAATCTGTCTGCCATCGGGAGGTTATAGGGTGAGGGATTCGGTTTGTCAGGTCAACCTTGGAGAAAGGATGCGCAGAGGGGTGGCTGGTTTGTCTTTGTTCCATCGTCTCACCCCACTCCAGGGTTTTCGCGCAAGAGTATCATTCCCTGGGAGTTAGCTCTCACTGGGACCTAAGAGTCTGATTCTGAAGGGTTATGGGTCGGCTGTTTGCGAGGTGGGTGATTCTGAGAGCCATGCTGGATATGGCATATTGGTAACAATCTGTAAATAGGATTGATTTATTGGGTAACATTTGAATGGCAGCCGGATAAGCCTCAGATAACTGGAGAGTTGAGACCGTACGGTACCGGGCTTGTGACGTTGGCAGCGATCGACGAGCCGCAGAGCTGCGCGGATTGCGCTGTGCGCGACATGTGGACTGCCTTGGGTCGTTACGGGCGGTAGAAGGTGAGGGTGGTGTCGCCTTGGGGGTGGGTGCGGGCCTGGTGGAGGTTGGCGATGAGTTTGGGGAGGGTGTGGCGGGTGTGGTGTTCAGC
>DATJEQ010000236.1:0-4481 GCA_035496495.1 Polyangiaceae bacterium | reverse complement strand
CAATCGCAATAGCTGACGTCAATCCCGCATTGCGGCGATGGGTGACATGCGGGCGGCGCGAACAGCTGGGAAGAAACCGCCCAGGATGCCCATGACGCCGCCGGCGATCATTGAGCTCACCAAAATGCCCGGAGTGGGGGTGAAGGAGAACGAGATCTCTTGCCAGGTGGTGAAGTTCAGCATGCTGAAGTGCACCAGGTTCATCAGCAGCGCCGCAACGGCTCCCAGCAGGCCACCGATCAAGGCCAGGAACGTCGATTCGAATAGGAATGAAAACAGGATCGCGGGCTTGGAGAAGCCAAGAGCCTGAAGTGTTCCGATTTCGCGTCCTCGCTG
The DNA here is from genome assembly GCA_035496495.1 of Polyangiaceae bacterium. Classification (GTDB taxonomy): domain Bacteria; phylum Myxococcota_A; class Polyangia; order Polyangiales; family Polyangiaceae; genus SZUA-265. The sequence goes on along the minus strand of DATJEQ010000236.1, from coordinate 4,145 downwards.
AGATACAGCGGCATACATGGTGATCATCGCGCCGATCATCGCACCGATAGAAAAGAAGAAAGCGATCACACCGCCCATTGCGGTCATGAAAATGGCCGTTCCTTCTGATTGCTTTTCGAAATACGTCCGCTCGCGCATCGCTTCCAATCCCAAGCGCTTGTCACCCTCCACATTCGCGGCAAAAGCATCGAATTTGTCCGGAGATTCCAGCGCCACCGTCACGGACGAAACGAGACCCTCGCGGCCAAAGGAGGTGCGCAACGTGTCCACGTCCACCCAGATTTCGGATTCGAGCGAAGATCCTTCTGCTTCAAATACACCGACGACGCTGATCGGACGGTTCTTCTTCAAATCGAAGGACTGCCCAAGATCCAGGCCTTTGAACCGTTTCCAGACGCTCTTGCCCACGATGCACTCGTCGGTTCCCGGCTTGGCCGGGCGTCCCTCGATCACCTTAACGTTGGTCCGGGTGCTCATCACGTTGGCTGGAACGCCACGCACCTGCACGTTGGAGACTTGACCATCTACCCCGGTCCCCAGTTTGTCGAGCGCGAGCACTACCACCACCTCACCGCTGCCCATAGCATTGCCCGTCGAGTCATTCTTGACTCCCGGTGCGGCCATGATCAGGCTGACGGTGGAGGTCTCAATGCTGCTCGAGAGCTCCACGTCGCTGCCTTTACGAAGCACCAGAGCGTTGCCCGGGCTGCCGCTCAGCGACATGGTTTGGCGGATGCCGTTGGAAAGCATCTGCGAAGAGGCGATCACGAACACCACCAACGCGATGCCCAGAGCGGTGGCAATCGAGGTAGTCTTGCGCGCGATCAGGCTGCGGATGTTGTAACTGAGCGGGATGAGCATCAGCCGACCCTCCGCAGCGCATCGATCACGTTCAGCCGCGAGGCGCGATAGGCAGGGACAACCGCTGCCGCGACACCGAGCAGCCCCGCAAGCACCAAGGCTGCGGCAGCCGTCGTCATAGGCACCCGGAAAAACGGAAACCAGGCGCCCATGTTCTCTTCCAGAAAGCGGCCGATCCCCAAATTCACGAATGGAATCGCAAGCGCGAGCCCGACGACACCCCCCAGTAACCCGGTGGCTATCGCTTCGCCGACGATGAACATCACTAGATGTTTGGGCACAAACCCAATCGCTCGCAGCACGCCGTACTCCTGCGTGCGCTCTCGGACGCCCATGGCGATGGTGTTGCCCAAGATCAGCACCATGATCAGCAAGATCACTGCCGATACAATGTCGATCGCTTTCAGAATTGTACTCATCATGCCCAGAAACGATTGCTGAAAGGCCAGCTCATTCATGCTCAGCGTTTGCAGCTCGCGTTCGTCGAAGTGCCGATCCACAGCGAGCGAGACTTCCGTAGCGCGAGATGGGTCTTTCACTCGCGAGACGACCCAGCCCACGCGATCCTTCAAGCGTAAGGGCACGGCGTCGTTCATATAATCGTAGTGAAACCAGAATGATGAGCGATCCACCGACTTGCGTGTGGCGGTGTAAATGCCTGAGATTTCGAATTCCCAGTCACCGGGATAGATGGTTCCGCGCAGCGTCACGCGGTCGCCCACTTTCCAACCGAGCTTCTTTGCCAACACGTCGCCCACCAGGGCACCGCGCCTATTTTGAAACCAGTTCTCCTTTTGATCCTGGGGCGCGACGATCTCGTCGTAAACCTTCAGAAAGGGCTCGGGTTCCACCGCAATAGTGGAGAAGAATTCGTGCTCGTGCTTGGGGTCCTTGGCCCCGAACCACACCGCCAGGGCCGCGTCTTTGATCTCCGGCATGTCGGAGATTTCCTGCACGTACTTGCGCGGCAGGCTCATGATGAAGCTGATCTTATGGCGGGTGACGATGCGATCCTTTGAGGCGTAATCGATGGCGGCCGTCCAAGACGAAACCACAGTTCTGAGCATCACGAACGCCAAAATGGCGACTGCGACGCCCAGCGTGGTGAGCACCGTGCGGAAGCGATTGCGCAAGACGTTGCGGTAGGCGAGGGCTGCGATCTTCACGCAAGCGCTCCCTTGTCCAGATGGTGCACGCGCCCCGCTCGCTCAGCGGCGGCTGGGTCGTGAGTGACCATGATGATCGTCTTGTTGAATTCTTTGTTCAATTTTTCCAACAACCGCAAGATTTCATCGGCGCTCTTGCGATCCAAATCGCCGGTGGGCTCGTCCGCTACGATCAGCGTGGGATCCGTCACAATTGCGCGGGCAATGGCCACGCGTTGCTCTTGCCCGCCCGAGAGTTGGCGTGGGTAGTGGTTGACTCGTTCTTCCAGCCCCACAACCTTGAGCGCGGTGCGCGCGCGCTGCCGGCGCTCTTTCGCCGGCAAGTGGGTCAAGAGCAAGGGCAGCTCGACGTTCTCTTCCGCAGTGAGCACGGGCATCAGGTTGTACGTCTGGAAAATGAATCCCACGGTGTTGGCGCGCCACTTTGCGCGCTGCCCGTCGTTCATATTCTGCAGATCTGCCCCGGCAACGCGCACCGACCCTTTGGTGGCGCGATCCAGCCCCGCGATCAGGTTGAGAAGGGTCGATTTGCCCGAGCCTGAAGGCCCCATCAGCGCTTCGAATTGCCCAGCCGGAATGGTCAGACTCAGATCTTTGAGGATGTCGAGTTGTTCTTTGCCGCGGAAATAGGTTTTCCCCACGCCGCTGAGCTCAACGACGGGCGCCTTGTTGTCTGCTGCTTGTTCGCTCACGATCCTGTCCTCTCTTTGATTCGCTGGCCGTCGGTCAGCGTAGCCGGCGGGTTGAGCACCACTTTGCTGCCCACTGCCGGCCCAGAAATCATTTCAAAACCACGGCCCATGTCGACACCGAGTTGTACGGGCGTCAAGTGCACCACTTCGCCGTCAGCCACGAACACCATCTTAGTGCCCGAGCGCTCAACCACGGCCTCGGCCGGTATGAAATTTTTTGGTGGCGCTTTGATGGCATCCGCGTCGACGGCGCTCTGCAGGAAGCTAACTCGTGCCGACATATCCGGCAGTGCACCTTCTGCTAGGTCGACAAATTTTACCTTGACCATCACCGTTGCTTTGGCGCGATCGACTTTGGGCGTGATCTCCAATGTTTCGCCGCGGTAACGACGTTGCGGGAAAGCATCCAGCATAATTTCCGCAGGCCCGCCTACCTTCACCAAGTACAGGCGTTGCTCGGGGACGTCTGTCTCCACGACCAAGCTCTTGAAATCCGCGATTTCGACACCGCCCATGTCGACGCTCACCCCGGCGGGTTGTGGCCCCACATATTCGCCCACTTCGGGGGGCTTGTTCAGCACAGTCCCGTCAATGGGCGCAACGATGCGAAAGTTGTGCACATTGGTTTCCAACATTTTGGTCTCAGCGCTGGCCGCCGCCACCTCTGCGGATGCCGCTTGAGCCACCGCATCCGCTGCGTGCACGGCACGATCCAAGGAGGCGACTCGGGCCTGCAGATCGTCGGCGACGCCACCAGGGGAAACTCCCTGATCGGCGAGCGCCCGTTCGCGCTGCGCGCGCAATTTTATCTCAGCCATTTCGGCGCGCGCGGTTTCGGCTTGAGCCTTCGCAGTTGCAGCGCGTGCTGCGGCGGCCGCCGCGCGGCTCTTGGCGGCATTCACGGCCGCCTGCTCGTCGGCGGGATCGAGCTCCATCAGTAGATCGCCCGCTTTGACCTGCTGGCCCTGAATCACGGCGATTGTCGCCACGCGCCCGGGAACCTTCGAGGCCACTTTGGAGATGCGCTGCGGTACCACGTAGCCACTGGCAGTGAGATCAATGGCTGACGCCGCAGGGGAGACGACCAAGATCTCTCCCAGGGCCACCTCAGCCTTGAAGAACTTCGCTTCCAATGCCGGGGCAGCAAGGCGATAGCTGCCGGCCGCAAGCACGCTGAGCAGCGCAAGGCCCACTACGGGCTTCAGCCACCCGCGCCGTCCAACGGGGGCGGCATCCCTCGAAATCTTCAGCGACGCGAGGTCGTTTGACAGCGGATCGTTCATTGGGGGCGGGGTCGATACGGTTTGCTCTACAGTGATGTTTCGACGGGGCTGTGGCCTGTCTAGACCATGATGACAAAAAGAGAAACCCCGCGGGCTGTGGCCTGCGGGGTCTCATCTGACTTGTTTGCTAGTTGCTGAATCAG
>DATJEQ010000235.1:0-11069 GCA_035496495.1 Polyangiaceae bacterium | reverse complement strand
GCGAATGGGATGAATACTTGCGGGCCGCCCCCAATAATGATCCGTGGCTAGCGAAAGCGCAACGCAACAAGCGGCGCTGTTCGCTCACTCAGCAGGCCGTCACGCAGCAGGGGGCAGCTCGGCGCGGACCGCTTGGAGCGGGACGATAGATTTCGCGAACAAGGCTTGCCGTACGCCATCGACATCGTCGACCGATTCCAGGACAGGACGCAGTTGTAGCCCGCGTTCGATTTCGCCGAAAGCCCCGCTCAGAGCCAATGCGCGCGCCCGAGGACCATCCAAGACCAGGAAGATATCATTTGCGCCTTTGAGCGCCGGCACCGTGAGCAAATCGATCACTCGCGAGCGATCCAAATGCAACTCTTCGAGGCCGCGCTGGATCAACACGCGTTGGTTAGTCACGAAGTAGCTCGTGTGGCGCAGATTGTGGGCGGGCAGCAGAACGGCGCTGTGCAGCAGGTAAGTCGCCACCGCAACGAGCAACGCCACAGTGGTGCCTGCACCCGTGAGCAACGCCGCAAACGCGAATGAATTCGCGGCGAAACCGACGCCCATTAATTCCTGCAGAATATCGACCATGCGCTCCGACATCGCGAGCGCGGCAACCAGTACCGTGAGCGCCAACCCGACCGTGAGCCAGCGGCGCGAGCCTTGGGGCAGGTAAGAAAGGCGCGTGGGGTGCGGGCGCGCGGACCACAAGACGCGCTCACCGGGCTCCAGCCTTTGCGCGAGCGCACGACGGCCGCCACTGGGATCGGCCAGAGAGCTCAGGCCGCGAATGATGTCCCACACGCGATCGGGTGCGGTGACGCCGTGCAACGTCAAAAGCAGTCGCCGCCGCAATGCGCCGGTGGGCACGTCGCGCACCAATTCGATGGTGCCGGTGCCATCGTGCTCATTGCTCCACAGAATTCGCGCGAAGCTGATGCTGCGTCGCTCAATGGTGCGACGAAACGGACCGCGTTGGTAAATCACGTGGCGCTCCGTAACCACGTAACGCACGCCTGCAAACCAAATCCCTGGCAAGCGCAAGCAGAGCAATGCGCACGTTCCGCTCCAGCCGCCCAGAGTGAGCAACGCGAGGGGCGAAGTGTGCAGGGTGCGAGCCACAACAACGGCGAAACACGTGGCCGTTAAGCACAGTGCCGCCCATGTCCAAGCGGCGGCCTTCAAGATCTCTGGTGTGCCCGCGGCGGCAGGGCGCCCACTCCACACGACCCGTTCGTCGAGCAGTTCGTCGAAATCAGTATGCTGCGCAGGCGCAGGACGCGGAAGGTGCCCCACGCCAATAGTTTGAGGCCCAGCGTGAGTTCGTAAAGGGAAAAGGGCGCTTTCCGCTCCTTGTGAAATGCCTCACCAACTCGGAGTGACGAAAATCACTTCTAACCGAGCATTTTCACCGGCCGCCCCAGGCTGCGAGCTGGGCACCAATGGCTGGTTGCCCCCCGCGAGCTCACCCTGGGGCGCGTGCAGGCCCCCGGAAGTCAGCGCCGCCTGGGCTGCCGTCATGCGCTGAGAATCCGCTGCCGTGGGCTTTCCCTTTGCGGAATGCAGCACCAAGAGCAACGGGTATTGAGCATGAGCGGTGGCCACATGTGCGATTTCGCTCAGCTTTTGCTGAGCGCCTTTGCTCAGTGCGTTGCCTTGAAATGCATCGTGCAGCACGACCACCACGCCGCGGTCGTCGCGCTGTGGAGAATAACCTGCGCGGCTTAGTTCGTCGAGCAGCGCATCGCCGGGCAGTGTGTCGGCGGAGGGCTGCGCGCTCTCTTTGGCGGCCGCACCTTGACGAACGGCCGAGAGCAGCGAAAGGCAGGTTGCGCGAGCGCGCACAGCGCCATCAATGGGCGCGGGATGGGCGGGCAGCGCGGTTTCTTTTTCCAGCGCGCCAATATTTTCAAGCTGTTTGCGCGGCGCTTCGGGCTCGGCGTGCAGCAGCTCGGCTGCAATGCACAACAGCCGGGCGTCGGTCAGTAGAGCCAACGCTGCTTCGTGGCGGGCCTGCTCGCGATCGGCGCTGGCTTTGCCACTGGGAATAGGCGCCACCGCGTCACGGATCACCCGTGCGCGCAGCTCAAGCGCCTCGGTTTGTGCGGTCAATTCCGCCTGCTGTGCTTCGATTGCTGCCAGCTCTGTTCTTTCCTGATCCACCGTAGCAGCGGCGCGTTTTTGCCGTTCGCTCGCTTTGCTAGCACGGGTCAAGACAAAGGCCTGCTGGAGTTGGGCTGAGGCTTGCTCAGCCAGCAGCGAAGCCAATTCGTCATTGCCGTGATCGTGGGCGGCGTGAGCCTGAGCCGCGAGCTCTTGAGCGTGCAAATACGCCTGCGGAGCGATGGCTTTGCTCTCCTGGCCACGCGGGCTGTGAGCCAAGGTGTCAACGTCTGCCAGTGAACGCGGCGGCGGCGGAGAAGCGCAAGCGAAGCCGGCGAGCGCAGCGATCAACAGGAGCGACGAGCGAGCGCGCATTATGGCTTCTTCTCCGGCGCACTGTTCTTTTCCGCGCTGCCGTTCTTCTGTGCGCTGCCGCTCTTTTCCGATGAGCCGCTTTTCTCCGAAGAGCCGCTTTTCTCCGATGTGCCGGCAGCGGGGGGCTCGAGCTTATTCAGTGTCTCCTGCGCGCGGGCTTTTCGGGCCAGCGTTTCTTCGAGCAAGGCGCGGGCACGCTTGATCTTCGTTTCCAGATCATTTTGCAGCGCTTCCAGTTCGCTGGCTTGGTTTTCCAGCTGCACCGCTTGCACCAGGATTCGACCCAACTGAGCCCAGGTCAGCGCCACTTGATCCAGCGCTGCGGCATTGTCGTTCTGCTGCTTACGTCTCGCTTCCGAAGCCCGCCCCGTTGCGTTTGCTGAGCGGGCGCGGGCATCGTCGGTGAGCGCGCGATTCTTCGAATCGGCCTCCAACTCCGTCATTAACTGCTGGGTCTGTGTGCGAGGCGAGGGCGGCTCTTCGGCACGCGCCGCTCTACCCAACAACACAAGGCCCGTGAAAGCCAGCGCGGCCAAACCCGCGCGCGACGTCCAGAGCTGGAAACTAAAGGTCACGGGGCGAAACAGCCACGTTCCGCGGGCGTGGTCAAGGGGCAGCGTGATCTTCGGGCTCGTGTAACGGGGCTCGTGTAAGGGGGCGGCTTCCGTTATAAGCCCTGGACTGCGCGCAGTGCGTGGCGAAAGGCGTTGGATGGTGGGCCGAGTGAGGGCGAGCTGGGACGAGTATTTCATGAACATTGCCAGTCAAGTGGCGACGCGATCGACTTGTTCACGCAAGCACGTGGGTGCCGTGATTGAGCGCGACAAGATCATTTTGGCCACGGGTTACAATGGATCATTGCGCGGTTTAGATCACTGCGACGATGTCGGGCATTTGATGGAGGACGGGCACTGCGTGCGCACGGTGCACGCGGAGGCCAACGCACTGGTGCAAGCCGCTCGCAACGGCGTGCGCGTGGGGGAGGCGACCATCTATGTGACCGCGTCGCCCTGCTTCAATTGCTTCAAGTTGATCGCGAATGCGGGCATTACGCGCATCGTGTTCGGTGAATTCTACCGCGATGAGCGCATTTTCGAGTTCTCGAAGCAGCTTTCCATCGACCTGCTGCATTTGCAGCCCCCGAGCACTGTTCCGGGCAGCACGCCTGCCGGCTGAGTGCCCCTGCGCTGATCAACGATCATGGGCAAGAAGGTCCTGGTAGTGGGTTCGGGCGGCCGCGAGCATGCGCTCGCTCTGGCATTGCTCAATTCCCCTTCAGTCAGTGAAGTGCACGTTGCTCCGGGCAACGCGGGCACGGACGTGGGGCGACGCGCAGACGGCAAATTGCTGTGCAACGTCGCAGGCGATCCGCTGGGTGCTGCGCAAGCGCTGCGAGCGGATCTGGTCGTCGTGGGGCCAGAAGTGCCCTTGTGTGAAGGTCTAGCCGATCAATTGGTGCAAGCAAAAATCCCCACTTTTGGGCCCAGCCAACGCGCCGCGCAGCTCGAAGGTTCGAAGGCTTTCATGAAAGATTTTGCGCAGCGCCACGGAATCAAAACCAGCCCCTATCGGGTGCTGGCGGATAGCGCGCAACTCGACTCAGCGGTGGCGGAATTTGAGCTGCCGCCGGTGGTGAAGGCCGATGGGCTGTGCGCCGGCAAAGGGGTGGTGGTGGCGCAGAGTCATCAGGAGGCCATCGCCGCGGCGCGCGAAATGCTGAGCGGAGCCGCTTTTGGGGACGCGGGCCGCAAAGTCGTGCTCGAGCAGCGCATTTCCGGTGCGGAAGCGAGCATTCACGCGATCTGCGACGGCGAGCGAGCGATCATTCTTCCTGCGGCTCAGGATCACAAGCGCCTGTCGAATGCGGATCAAGGCCCTAATACAGGCGGCATGGGCACGTACGCGCCGGCCCCATTGGTCACCCAGGCCATGCAGCAAATCATCCGCACCCGCATCATCGAGCCCGTTGTGCAGGGCATGCGCGCCGATGGAATCCCTTTCAAGGGCACGCTGTTCGCGGGCTTGATGGTCGATCGGGACGGCGATCCGTACTTGCTGGAGATCAATGTGCGTTTCGGCGATCCGGAAACTCAATCATTGGTCAATGTGCTGCAAGGCGACTGGGCGGAAGTCTTGTTGGCGGCGGCGCAGGGCGACTTGCGCGGCGCTTCCTTGCATTACAATGATCAGCACGCCGTGTGCGTGGTGATGGCAGCCAGCGGTTACCCCGCATCGGTGCGCAAAGGCGATGCGATCACGGGCCTGTCCCAGGCCGCCACTGTTCCGGGAGTGAGGGTGTACCACGCCGGAACCGCGCGGCGCGGCGACGACACCGTCACGAACGGGGGCCGTGTGCTGGGCGTGACTGCTGTGGGGCAAACACTGAAAGCGGCCCAAGAACGCGCCTATCAAGCCGTCTCCAAGATCCAATTTGCGGGCGCGCAGTACCGCACGGACATCGCCCATCGAGCGCTCTCGTAGCGAGGTACGCAGTGACAGCGGACCCCCTGACCGACGATGCGGCGATGGAGGCAGCGCTGGCGCATTTGCGCCAAGGCGGTGTTGTCGCGGCGCCCACGGAAACCTTTTACGGATTGTTGGCTGATGCAACTAACCCGCAGGCAATCAGCGCTTTGATTGCACTCAAGCCGCGCGATTCGCTCAAGGGCATCGGGTTGATCTTGCCCAGCTTGAGCACTTGGCGAGAAACAGTCACTGAGGTGCCCGACGTGGCTGAGGCGCTAGCGGAGGCTTTCTGGCCGGGGCCGTTGACGATCGCGCTTTCGCCGAGCGCGAACGTCGATTCGCGGTTGATTCAAGAGCAGCGCATCGCGGTGCGCCTCGGTTCTCCGTCACCCGCCGCTACGCTCGCTGCGCGACTTGGGCGACCGGTGACTGCGACCAGTGCCAACGCTCCCGGTCAGCCGCCCACTGGTCTGGCCACTGACGTTGAGGCGGCTTTTGCCGAGGCAATTGCGCAGGGGGCCCTGCGGGTCGTACCCGGTTCGAGCCCTGGTGGGTGGCCATCAACCGTTGTCACTGTAAGCGGCGAGGAAGTGAACATCGCGCGCCTTGGTGCAATCCCGGCTCAAGCCATCGAGCAAGCCATTGCCGCGTGGCGCAACAGGCCAAAGCGCGCTTGACCCGGCCGGGGAACCCCGGTACCCCGCAGGGCCTATTTCCAAGCAATTTGGAGGATTCATGGCGCGCGTAAAGAACTTCAATGCAGGACCCGCAGCACTTCCCCTGGCAGCGTTGGAGAGGGCTCAAGCTGAGCTACTCGACATCAACGGCAGCGGGATGAGCATCATGGAGCACAGCCATCGCGGCAAGGTCTACGAGGCGATCCACAACGAGGCGATTGCGCTGATCCGCGAGTTAGCAGGGGTGCCCGATAGCTACCACGTGCTGTTTTTGCAGGGCGGCGCCAGCCAACAATTCGCTCAGGTGCCGATGAACCTGCTCAAGGCCGGGCAGAGCGCCGATTACGTCGTGACCGGCACTTGGTCGCAAAAAGCTGTGTCGGAGGCCAAAGGCATTGGTCAAGTGAAGATCGCAGCCACCACCGAGCAGGACGGCAAGTTCCGCAGGATCCCGAAGCAGAGCGAGTTGAAGCTCTCCAGCGACGCCGCGTACGTGCACATCACGACCAACAACACCATTGCCGGCACCCAATGGCACTATGTGCCTGAGGTCGGCAGCGTTCCGCTGGTTGCGGACATGTCGAGCGACATCCTCTGGAAGCCCCTGGATGTCACCAAGTTCGGGCTAATTTATGCAGGCGCTCAGAAGAACCTGGGGCCCAGCGGCGTCACTCTGGTGATCGTGCGCAAAGATCTGGTGGAAACCGGTCGTACGGATATTCCGAAGATCTTCCGCTACGGCACCCATGCGGCGGAGAATTCACTGTACAACACACCGCCCACCTTCGGCATCTACCTGCTGCGCAATGTCTTGGCAGAAATGAAGAAGCAGGGTGGCCTGGCTGCGGTGGAGAAGCTGAATCGCCAGAAGGCCGACATGCTGTACAAAGCCATCGAAGCCCGCGCTGATCTGTACAAGTGCCCGATCGATGCGGACAGCCGTTCCACGATGAACGTCGTGTGGAACCTGCCGACAGAAGACCAAGAGACGGCGTTTGTCGCCGCGGCCACCAAGGCCGGTTTGGTGGGCCTCAAGGGTCATCGCTCGGTTGGCGGCGTACGCGCTTCAATCTACAACGCCGTTCCGCTGGAAGCGGTGCAGGCGCTGGCCGATTTCATGCGCGATTTCAAAGCCTAATCAGGCGTTGCCTGATTGAAGGCATCCAGACCAGAAGGAGCAAGACTGCAGGGGGCTAGCGCGGTGCTCAGAACCGGAAGGGTTCGAGCGCCGCGATGCGGCTGCCCTTTTCGTTGTACACGCGCGTCGTGCTGGCGAGCAGCAGCGGAATGGCGACGGCGATGGCTACCGCGCCAAGGCCCAGTGTCACGAAGCCGACGTCGCGCATGGCGTCCTTTTCTTTGACGATGCCAACTCCGGTCAGCGTCATGCCGACCATTGCCACGGGAATGCCTCCAATGAGGCCCGCGAGTCCAAGCGTCTTGACCGTTTCCGATCCGCCGGAGACGCGGAACTGCACGCGCCCGCGCCCGGTTTGCAAACGAAAGGCATTCGAAGGCGTCATTCCCGGGGCGGTCACGCGCACTTCGCGGCCGCCGATTTCGACATACTGCTTGCAAGGCACGGTGCAGTTCGCCGTCCACTCGTCGCTTTCAACGACACTGCGCGTTTCAAGTGAAGCATTCGGGTAGTTCACTCCAAAATGGACCCAAACGCGGTCCGCATCGGGAGCGGCCGTCGGTGGCCCGGGAGGCGGCGCAGCGGCAGAGGGGGCTGGGGCTGCGGCTTGGGGTGCGGCGGGCTGAGCTGCAGGAGGTGGCGCTTCAGACTGGGCTGGTGCAGGCGCGGCGCTCGGGGCTGTCGGTGGTGCGGCATTGACCGTCGGTGCGGGAGCAGCTGCGGCGGCGGGAGCTGCAGTTGTTGGCGGCGCTGCTGGGCTCGGGGTGGCCCCTGCCATTGGTGGATCGGCACGAGCGATCCGTCCCTGCAGCAACAAGCACCCCATCAAGGCCGTCGAGCAAACTCGTAAGGCCGCCTTCGATTTTTCGCCGGTCATGACGCCCCGCTCTTGCACAGGACGGTATCAGCCGGCAAGGGGTTCGACTGACGCTCACCCGAGCGCCCTTCCACTGCGCTCAGGGCTCCGGGTTCGAGTGGGCTCAGTCCTTCTTGCGTCCGAGGTTGAGTGCCGCAGCCTCGCTGATGCTTGAGCGCAGCTGCGGATCGGTGACCCGATCGAGTCGTTCTTTGAGGTCGTCGGGAAGTTGAGCGCGCGCTACCCGCCGCGCGGGCGGCGGGGGCTCTTTGGGACGATCTTCGCTGAACCCCACGCGAAAGCGCAGCGTTTCCACCGCGAAACCGGCTTCCCGAAGCCGCACCACGATCGTTTGCGTGTGCAACGACAGCTCTTGCGCCCACGTGGAGGAAGGGACCCGGACCCACAACACCGACTTACTCAGTCGCTCAGGGCGGGAACGGTGCGCAATGCGATCGCCCACCGCTAACAGCCAAGCCTGTGGGGAGATTTGCCCCGCGGGGGTTGCCAGCTCACGGCTTTCGCCCAGCACCGAGCCCAAGCTGTGCAGCGAAGGCGGGGCCGCAGCCTTGCCGGAGCGAGGCCTCGATGCGTTGGGGTCATGTGCCACAGGGGGTTCTTCGGCCTGTATCACGAAATATCGCGGGTGCATCCCCACCCATCGGCGCGGGCGGCGAACCGGTTGCTTGCTTTCGCGGTGCCGAAGGTCGGACTCGAACCGACACGCTGTTGCCAGCGGCGGATTTTGAATCCGCTGCGTCTGCCAATTCCGCCACTCCGGCGCGAAGCCCGCGTACATTAGTCAGTTCCGAGTCGTTGTCACCAGGGATTGAGGGGGCAGTGAGCGCTTCTGCCCCAGGCGCTTAGCGCTTCCCACTTCGGAGGTTGCGCACTACTACAGCGGATAGACAGGGACCCTGAGGGCGGTGCCCCAGGGCGACAGGAGGACGAACCATGGAATTTGTTGTTGCCCCGCTGCCTTACGCCAAGGATGCACTCGCGCCCGCCATCAGTGAGCGCACTGTGGAGTTCCACTACGAAAAGCACCACAAGGGCTACATGACCAAGCTCAAGGGCCTGCTCGAGGGTAAGCCGGAAGCCAGCCAGAGCCTGGAGCAGGTGGTCAAATCTTCCAGCGGGCCGATCTTCAACAACGCTGCGCAAATCTACAACCACACCTTTTTCTGGGACGGCATGAAGCCTTCCGGCGGGGGCGCTCCGCCAGCGGGCGCTGTGGCGGATTTGATCAATGGGTCCTTCGGTGGCTGGGAGCAGTTCCGCACCGAGTTGATCGCCGCGGGAATGGGTCGATTCGGCTCAGGGTGGGCCTGGTTGGTGTTGGACGCGGGCAAGGGGAAGATCGTGAGCACTCCCAACGCGGAGACGCCGCTCACCACCGCTGCCAAGCCGCTGCTCACGGTCGATGTATGGGAGCACGCGTACTATCTGGATTACCAGAACCGCCGCGACGGCTTTCTGGAGATCTTCTGCGACAAGCTGATCAACTGGGATTTCGTCGCAAAGAACCTGAAAGGCTGAGCCGCCCCAAGGGGGATGCGCGCCGCCCCTCTCATGGGGCGGCAACTGTTATCAGGTTGCCGGGATCGGCAGGATTGGCGCCCAGATGAGGCGTTCGAGCAGATCGTCCTCAATCAACATGCCGCGATCGCTGAAGAACAGCGCGTTTTCAGTGTTGGCCGCGCGGCGCTCAGCCACGAAAAGGATGCCCTTGCCGGCCTCGTTGTAACCGAGCTGCACAATTGCGTTCTTGAGCCACTGGCCACCGTTCCCCAGATCCAATCGCTCGGGCAACACATAGTAGCCCTCGGTCGGCAGTGCCTTGAGGGTGCTGGCCCAGCTGGGGCTGCGCAGCGGCGTTGTGGGCTCGCCCCAATACCAGCGGTTGAGCGTGTTGCGACCCGGTCGCACAATGAACTTACTGCCGCTGCCGTTTGCAGATTGCTGGCCCACGAAAACGAGCACATCCGCGGGGAACTCTTGCTCATGTTCCGGCATTGCTTGGGTGGTCCGATAAAGTCCCGGGTTGGGCAATTCGAGCATGGTAGGGGCCTTTCTGCGTTCGGTGGGCGAGTTATTATCCCGCTCCGCGCTTGCTGTCACCTCCCGACACAAAAAAAGAACGCTTGCGCACCAGCGGGAATGCTAAGAAGATTTGCACGCTCGATGCGAGCAAGCGCACACCCGCGCGGCGTTCGAGCGAATCGTTGAACTGAACACAGTCGCCACTGTCACGGAGGATCATGTATGGCTGCGAACAAGCGTAAGAAGAAGGCAAGTAAGAAGGCCGCTAAAGCTGCACCCAAGAAGGTCGCAAAGAAAGCTGCCAAGGCTGCACCGCAGAAGAAGGCGAAGAAGGCTGGCAAGAAGGCTGGCAAGAAGGCCGCTAAGGCTGCCGCCCCCGCCGCGATGACCGGCAAGAAGGCACGCAAGTCCAAGCGTGGCAAGCGCGCTCGCGCCACCGGCAAGTCAAAGCAAACGAGCGGTGAGGAAGAGCCGGCTCCAGTTGTTGACGCTGCAACCGTCAGCACCCTGGTTGGCCGCGGCCCAAGTTCGTCATCCCAAACGCCTCCGCCGGGGGCCGGATCCAAAGCCCCCGATTTCGATCTACCCGATCAATCGGGGGCTCGCGTGTCCTCTGCATCACTGCGGGGCAAGCCGTACGTTTTGTACTTCTACCCGAAGGACAACACCAGCGGGTGCACCGTGGAGGCCTGCGATTTTCAGGCTGAAATCGCGCAATTTAGCAAGATCGGGGTGCGCGTCATTGGCGTGAGCCCCGACACCTCTGAGAGCCACGAGAAGTTCGGGGCCAAGTACGGCCTCAAGTTCACGTTGCTCGCCGACACCCAGCGCAAGTTGGCAGAGAGCTACGGCGTGTGGGTGCTGAAGAAGAACTACGGCAAAGAGTACATGGGCATTCTGCGCAGTACTTACCTCGTGAATTCGAAGGGTGTCGTTCAGCGCGCTTGGCGCGGCGTGAAGGTTGACGGCCACGTTGCAGCCGTCGCGCGTGAGGCGCAACAGTTGCAGTGAAGCGGGTAGCTTCGGTTGCGGTTCTTGCACGCCTGTTGTGCGCCACTTCGCTGTGCGCCATTTCGGTGCTGAGTTCGGCGTGCAGTAACAACACCAAGCTGAGCGCTGAGCGGGCTAAGGGTCACGTCGAAGAGCTGGCGCGCTACGCGGAAGAAGACGTGAACGAGGTGCGCGCCGGTTTGCCCCAAGGCGCCACCGTGCTCGCTAAGTTTTGGCCTCAAGCCGGCGTTCCAGAGGACGACGCGGCAGTGGCACTCAAGGCCCTGTCGCGCGCTCGCGACGGGGTTCAGGATCTCCGCCTGGCCAAATCGACGTTCTTCGCCCTTACGAATTTGCAGGGCGTGGTGCTGCGCAGCGACGCGGAACAGGACCGCCTTGCGGGAAGCACGCTGTTCAAGGCCTTCCCCCAGCT
>DATJEQ010000234.1:0-14412 GCA_035496495.1 Polyangiaceae bacterium | reverse complement strand
AATGCTGGAGGCGATGCTGGCGCGCCTGCCTCTGGTGCGCATGCTGTACAACTCCATCAAAGATCTGGCCAATGCCTTCGTGGGTGAGAAGAAGGGATTCGATCGCCCGGTGTGTGTGGAAATGCCTGGCGGCGCGTTGTGGCTAGGATTTCAAACGCGCGAGGCGCTGTCGGCACCGGGGTTTGAGCATTTCGTCGCGGTGTATTTCCCTCAGTCTTACAACTTCGCGGGGAACCTGCTGATGGTTCCCCGTGAGAGGGTGAAACCGCTTGCGGTTGCTCGTTCGGATTTTATGACCTTCATCGTCTCCGGTGGGGTTTCCGGCGGGGTCAATCCCCGCGATCTACGGTACCCAACTCCACCGCCCCCTGGGGTCACGACCTAGTCTTATGCGCTCGTGCATCGCGCTCAGCGCCCTTCTCGCAACCTTGGGCTGCACGTCGTTGGGGCCCATGCCGGCGACAACCGGGGTTGCTGCAGTTCCAGCGTCGCGACCGGGTGTTGAATTACAAGCCGCGTTCGTTCCGGGTTACTACTTGAGCTCAGCGGTGCAAAAGGAAGGCAAAGGTGCCAGCATTTCCCAAGCGTCGTTGCTATTCGAACCCAGTCGCTGGTTTGGGTTGCCCGGACTTGTGTTGGGTGCACGCGCGGTGGGCGGCCGCGACACCGGGGCATACGGCGAACCGATGATAGGTTATCGGACGCATTTGGATTCGCAGAAGAGCTTGAGCTTAGGGGCAATCGGTTACGGCACGGTAGCCAGTGGCGAAAATAGCGGTGCGTCTTATTCCGCAGTGCGTGGCGGCATTGAAGGCTTGTTCGATTTCCGAGCCACCCCTGAAAGCCAAATCTTCGAGGTGCACTTGTTCAGCGGTATGTCGCTCACCGGCGTCGATGTCGACGGCGAGTATTGTCTGGACGCGAACGGCGTTTACGGCGTCGATTGCGGTAACCCCGCGATGAACAAAATCTCCGCGACCGCTCGCGGCGCTTACCCCGCGCTCTCAGGCGGTATCGGTTTGGATTTCGCCCGCGGCATCCCCTCAGTCTTCCACGGCGTGCGCGCCGCCTTCCAAGTCGCCGGCGGCACTATGCCCACTGTCACCGCCGCCCAACAAGCCAACCCCCGCACCTACGGCGCCCTCGGCCTTTCGCTCACCTTGGGCCTAGGCGCGCGTGACTAAGGGCGCGGCGCTAGGGAAGTATCCGCCGACAATCTTCGGATGAAGTGTCTTTGAAAATTGGCGACGATCGCACTCCGATTCCGACGCCGGGCTGGTTCAGCAGCCAGCGCTGGCGCACATAGGCAAAGCCGTGCTGGTGTTCGAACAAGAGACCGGAGTGGATGCCCCAACGCGCATTGGTGTCGTCAAAGCGAGCGGCCACTCCCACTTCCCCCATGATGCCCAGATCCCGGGTCCCGATCTCGCTCCCCCCGAATATCCCAGAAGCAAAACCAGGACGAGACAACCCCAACACGCTTACGTGCGTGAAGAACCCAGCGGTGGTTCTATTGTTGCTACCGCACACCCCAGGGGGTGTTTGGTTGAAAACTTGAGTGAATTCGAAGCCCCACTCCACGGTTGGTCGGTGTTGGTCGAAGGCCAAACCCAAGAATGCGCCGATGGCGGGCTTGTATCCTTCGGCAAGGCTGGCGCGTGCGAACAGCAGCGCACTCAAAGCTGCAAGTTGTGCCCAGCGTTTTCGCGGTGATCGTTCCGACATCGCTGCCCCCGAGGATCTTCCTCTTGTTCTGACACCGAAAACGCGCTCGATCCACGTCAGTTATGCACATTCAGTAGGGCTAGCATGCACCTCGATGTGCATTTCAGTCATATGAGCAACGCGGCGCGGGCTGCTACCGCGTCTTGGGCGATGAGTTCTTGGGCGGCTTCGGTGGAGGGAGCTTGAGCAATGCGGGCGATCAGCGCGTACGAGCGCATTTTGTGGGCCACTAGCGTTTGGTAGCGCTGGATTGGCGTGCCGGTGACCAGGTAAGTCTGCACGGCCCGCGCGAATAGTTCTGCGTAGCTCCGTTCGTTCAAGCGGAGCGCAAAGTGATCGAGCACTCCGTGAGGCATGCCGGCACCGTGGGACCTTCGCAGCACGTGATTGCACAGCAGCATCGCGAGCGATTGATTTCCGCATTGAAAGGGATGCAAACGAATGAAGCACTGGTGAAAGTGAGCGAGTTGCTCCACGACCAATGAGCGCGCTGTCGGGTCGGGCTGCTCGCTGCGCTGAAGAATGTCGCTGTGCGCCAATGCCGTCGCGAAATGACTCGCAATGCGTTGCCAGTGCGCGTCTTGAATGGGGCGAGGGGGGATGAACGCGGGGCTGACTGCCGCTTCTTCGGCGGTGCGCGCTAGCATCAAGCGACCCCAATCGAGGCCTTGTGCGTCGCTGAGCGTGCGCTCGGAATTGAGCGCTTCGTCATCACTCAAGGTTTTGCATAGAAGGCGCGGGTACAGATCACCGCCTAAGAGCGCGGCGTTCACTCGCGCGCCCGCAGTGATCACCTTTTCCCCCTCGGCCTCAATCCAGTGTGCGGGGCTATCCAACCATTGCCCGGGGTAGATCGCGTGCTTCGCTATCGGGCTCGCGGGGCGATAGAAGGAATCGAGATTGGACCCCAACAGCAGTCGCACGTGCAACTCACGCAGCGCCTGAGGCAATCGCTGTGAATCGGTCAGCGCGGGGTGTTGGCCCTCCAGCGCCTGCACCACATCCGCGCAGTTTTCCCAATAGGGGCGCACCACTTCGTACGGCGAGCCGGTGAAACGCACGATTTCCAGGCCAGACACTCGCTGCTCCAGCTGTGCGACGGCGCGCGGTGCAAAAATCACGACGCCCAGGCACTGCTTGAGCAAGGCTTGAATCACGCCGTGTGCAACTTCCGCCAATTCGCTAATTTCGTGCGCCGTTCGCTGGCCGTCGATCAAAGCGATCAGGCGTTCGCAGTCATGGACGGCGACCTGACTGACTTCCACCGTGGCCCCGTTGCTCACCGATGAAACGCTCACACGCCCGTCACTGGTGGTGACGCGCAAGTCCGCTAGGGCGACCAGGACATCCGATGGGCGCGCTTCGAATCGGGAAGCCGCTTTAGAAAACAGATAGCCGTCAGCAATCTGCTGTTCATCCCCCGTCTGGGAGAGCCAACGCTGGTACTCGAGCGGCAACCCCGGGAAGCGCAAAATCGCGTCACAACGCGCATTGAAATCGTCGCTCATGGGCGCATCCGTTGTCCGGGCTGAAACGCCGTTAGCTGACGACGCTGATGAAGGATTCCCACAAACTGCGGACGTTCTGAAAGCGTTGATCGCGATCAATCGCAAGGGCCTGTTGCAACCAGGGGTCAATTGCCGCTGGGAGATCTGGACGTAGGGCGTACAGGCTGGGGCGGGGATCTTGAGTCACCGCGCGCAGCAGCAGAATCATTGTGTCCGCCGGAAATGGCGTGGACCCGACCAAACAACGGAAAATCAAAGTGCCAATCGCGTAGACATCGATGCGCAGATCGAGATCCTTCTTCCCCATCCACGCTTCGGGCGCGATGTAGCGCGGTGAGCCTGCGACGGATCCGGCAACAGTGAAGCTTGCAAGATTCGCGAATTTGGCAAAGCCAAAATCCAGCAAGCGCACGCCAGAAGGCTCTTTCACGATGAAGATATTGCCCGGCTTCAAATCCCGGTGAATGACGCCCTGCGCATGCGCCATTTCCAAGGTATCGATGATCGGGCTGAGCAGCAAAATGATCTCGAATACCGGCAGCACGTCGCCCCGCTGCGTGAGGTAGTCATCCAGATCCACGCCGTTGAGAAGCTCGGTCACCAGGCACATGCAGCCGTCGGTGGTCCAACACTGGTCGAAGATCTTCAATGCAGCTGGCGCGCTCGCTAAATTCACGAGCGCCGACGCTTCGCGGTTCATGCGCTCGCGGGCGTGCAAATCCTCCGCCATTTTAGCGTGCATGATCTTGATTGCGACATCGCGTCCGGCGCGCACATCCTTCGCGCGGTAGACGGCACTTTGCCCGCCTTCCCCCACTTTCGCCTCAATCAGGTAGCGCCCCCCTACCGTTTTCCCAATGCGCGATTCCGACATTCGCTCTGTTCCCTCAATCTAGCATGGGTCAGGCGAGAGCGTCTATTTCTGACATTGGGGGCAATAGTGTGTACTGCGCGTACCTACCACAATGCGACGAATGGCATTGCCGCACACCGGACACGGTTCACCCGCACGACCGTACACCGAATGCTGCTGCTGGTAGCTGCCCTGTTGCCCACTGGGTGCGACAAAATCACGAAAAGTGGAGCCTCCAGCCTGGATCGAGCGCAACATCACCTGCTGCGCGGCGGCAACGATGAGATCACATTCGGTGGCGCCCACGCGTCGTGCACCCCGAGTTGGGCGAACACGCGCCAAGAACAGCGCCTCATCCGCGTAAATGTTGCCTACACCGGCGAGCACGCTCTGATCGAGAACCACAGTCTTGATTGGGGCGCGGCGCTTGCGGGAGGCATCGAACAACGTCTTCCCGTTCGCCTCCAGTGCATCAATCCCCAGCTGTTCGAGGCGGCTGTCACGGGCTCCCGGTGGCAACCATTTTACCTTTCCAAACTTGCGTACGTCGCGGAATTGAACCGTCGATTTGCCATCCGCAAAATGCAGGACCAGGTGAGTGTGCTGAGGCAGCGCTCTCGAATTCCCTTCGGATTTTTGAACACTTGGGAACAAGCGCCCCGTCATTCCCAAATGCAGCAAGAGACTGCTTTTATCATCGAGCTGAGCCAGCAAGTATTTCCCGTGTCGTGTCAGCGATTGCACCGTGCGCCCAGTGAGCTGCTGCTGCAGCTTCGTTGGCGGCGTGAGGAAGAAGTAGCTCTTCTTGGCCGTGATCACCTCTTTGATTTGGCGCCCAACCAGATGACGCATCAGTTGGCGCCGGGTGACTTCGACCTCCGGCAACTCAGGCATGGGTGACGCTCAGATGCGCAGTACTTGCTTTAAGCTACTGAGCAATGCATCGGGGTTTTCAGCAGCATAAAAATACGGATAACGCGGATGGCCGCTAGTGATCTTGAGCGGCGCGCCCTGAGCATCCAAGAAGATAACGCGCGGCACATAGTTGCCGCGCCCATCGGCGAGTTGACTAAGCCACGGCGCGGGATCGTCCTGATCTTGTCGCACGGTAACGAGTTTGCTGGCCAACGCGCGCACATCCGGGCGATTGAACACCGGCGCTAAAGCGCGACACTTAGGGCACCAATCCGCGTACACCAACAGCATGATCGGCTTGCCGCTGCGCTTTGCGGCGGAAAGGCCCGCGCTGTAATCGAGCCAGTGCAGCGAGTTGCTCCAGTCGATGTCGCCGGCACCCGCGGCGTGCTCTGTGGGTTGCTTCCCTGGCTCAGACGCGGGCGCTTGCTGCGGCGCGGGCGCGACGGCCACAGGCGCGGCTGTTGGCGACGGGGTGCCCTGCCCCAACTGTCGCACAGTGCCTTGCAGTACAGTGCCGTGTTTGCCTTGTACGCCCTGCCGCTCGGAGCTACCCTGGCGCGCAAGTTGCCCACTGTCGCAGGCGATGAGTATCGCCAACGTCACAATACTCACGCACGCGCGTTTCATGAGGGGCTCGTCTATCATCTAGCGCCGGGCGTGCCTGACGTCGACCAAGCCCTTGAGATCCCGGCGTTCTCGGCCGTTTTAGGCCGACATTGAGGCACGCCCACAGGCCGGACGCGGTCGGCTGCTAGCACGACTTGGCGCCTACTGAACGCGC
Organism: Polyangiaceae bacterium; assembly: GCA_035496495.1. Classification (GTDB taxonomy): domain Bacteria; phylum Myxococcota_A; class Polyangia; order Polyangiales; family Polyangiaceae; genus SZUA-265. The sequence continues at coordinate 8,627 of DATJEQ010000234.1, read as the reverse complement.
CGATAAACTACACGCCCCAGATGACCCCAACCGCAGTGACTCGCAAGGTGCGCGTGACCGTGCAGCAACGCTTTGCACCGGAGCGTTCGAACCCCGCGCGACGACAGTGGTTCTTTCTGTACACCATCGAGATCAAGAACGAGGGCGAGAAATCCGTGCAACTGCTGCACCGGCATTGGGTCATCACGAATGCGCACGGCGAGGTGGAAGAGGTGAAGGGGCCCGGAGTCGTCGGAGAGCAGCCGATTCTACGAGCGGGCCAATCCTTCCGGTACACTTCCGGCTGTCCGCTGCAAACGTCGTTCGGGTCCATGGTGGGCAGCTATTCAATGGTCGACGAAGACGGCGAGGAATTCGACGCGAAGATCCCCGCATTTGCGCTGCGGGATCCGACTTCAATGCAGTGAGATCACAACAGGCTCCGGGCCAACCCGTCGAGAATGTCCGTCTCGCTGACTCGCATCTGCTTCAACTTGAAGAAATCGAAGATCCCTTGAAGGACCAGCGCTCCGCCCACAATCGCTTCGGCGCGCTTCGGCTCGATCAACAGCGGGCGTCGCGCGGCTACCGTTAAAGCCGATAATGTTTTCACGGCGTGATCCACCGCAGCCTGGGTCAGTGTCATGGCGTGAGTCACCGTGGGGTCGTAGTGCTTGAGCCCCGCGGCAAGGGCCGCGATCGTGGTGACGGAGCCTGCGACGCCGAGCCACTGGGCAGAAGCGCCGTAGGGAAGAAACGCCTGTGCCTGCTGAAGTGTGGAGTGCAAGTCGGCGCGCGCTGCATTGAGCTCCGCCGCGCTGGGCGGGTCGCTGTGCAAGTGCCGCTCACACAGGCGCACGCTGCCGATATTGAGTGACAGCGCCATTTCCACATCGGCGCGACCCATAGCGAACTCGGTTGAACCGCCCCCGATGTCGACCACAACCCGCGGCCGGGTGGTGCGCGTGAGATCGAGCGTCGCCCCGCGAAAGGAAAGGGTCGCCTCGGCTTGTCCGTCGAGCAATTCGGGTGCACTGCCCACCGCAGTTGCGACGCGGGCAAAGAAATCATCGCGATTGCGAGCGTCCCGCGCAGCGCTTGTGGCCACGACCCGTATTCGACCGGGCTGATGCACGGTCATGACTTGAGCAAATGTCTCCAGCGCCGACAGCGTGCGCCCCATCGCGGCTTCGTCCAATACTCCAGTTTTGTCGACCCCCTCGCCCAAGCGAGTGATGGCAAGCTCGCGGGCAAGGGGATGCCCCGCTTGCGATTGGATCAGCAGCCGCACCGTGTTGGTGCCGATATCAATCGCCGCCACGCAGGTCATAGTTGCGCAGAAGTGATCGAAGATCAGCTGCCCGAGCCGCCAATTTGCCGCTGCATGCCCACCAACGTGAACAACTCCATGCGAGCGGCGGAATCACTGAGAAAAATGCCGTGCAGCTTGCTGGTTGTTGTCCAAGAGCCCGGCTTCTTCACACCGCGGTAGCACATGCAAAAATGCTGACACTGGACGATCACTCCCACCCCGTGAGGGCTCAGGTGCTCCTGGATTGCGTCTGCGATCTGCACAGTCAGCCGTTCTTGCACTTGCAGGCGCTTGGCGAACAGATCCACCACACGGGCGATCTTTGACAGGCCCACAATGCGGCCCTTAGGGATGTAGGCCACATGTGCTTTGCCCACAAAGGGCACCATGTGGTGCTCGCAGTGACTCATCACTTCAATGTCGCTCACCAGCACTAGTTCGTCGTAACCCACCGGCTCAGTAAACGTCTTGCCCAGGTGCTCTTCCGGAGATTGACAATAGCCCGCGAAGTGCTCGGCCATGGCGCGCACCACCCGATCGGGCGTTTCCTTCAAGCCTTCGCGGTCGGGGTCGTCACCAAGAAATCGCAATAGGCCGCGCACGTGCTCGCGCGCGCTCTCAATGTCTCCCGGGGGCTTGTCGCTCAAACGCATGGCGCACCTTGGTAGCACTGATCGCGGGGCAGTGCACCCACACCTGGGGCCCCTAGCGGACGCCCGCAAACCATAAGCCCGCGTTCGCGCCATTGGGCACGCCGTACAGCACGCCGGGGCGGGGGAAGCCGACTTCAACCAGCTCGCTCACACCAGTACTAACGGCGAATTGGTCCCCGGTGTCGATCAGCCGCACCTGCAAGGTCGCGGTTCCGGTTGGAGTGTCGTAATCGCTCAACATCATCAGCAAGGTATCGATTTGTACGCTGAACAAAAATGCATGCGGGGCCACTCCGCTGGCCACTTTTCGCGGCTTGCTGTTCGACTCTTCGAGTACGAAAAGATCTCCTCGCGAATTCTTGGCATTGCCCACGAACGCCCAGCCGTGGGTGGCATCAAGCGGCACCCCAGAGCCGAGTTTGAGCGAAGTCCCGTCGTCGTGCATCTCAAGCAAATCGCCGGTGCCATTGGCGAAATTTGCGATCAGCCCCAGGTTGTTGAGCTCTGCCACACCGGTTGCCAAGGTGGTGGTCGTCCCGTTGTGCCACGAGGTGTAATCGCCTTTCTCACCGTCCCAATTGGTGATGGAGAAAGCAGAGGTGCGGAACAAGGCATTGGGCTCAACCAGCGCGTCGTCAAAGACGTTGACGGCAGGTTTTCCTGCAAGCGCGATCCACAAAGTTCCGCGACCGCTTTCCGTGCCCGTCCAGTAATTCAAATCGAAGCCCGTTTCAGCGCGTGCCACAACCCCGGTGGTCACGACGTTGTCGACATATTCGTAACGTTTCTTTGCGCCGGCATCGAACAGCACCAGGTGGCGATTGGCGCACGGTGAGAAGAAGCGGAAGACCTGCTCTGTGGACGATCCCACCTGGCTTAGGCCGCACACGTCGTCGGCGAGTGACACCGGTTTGTCGAATTTTCCTTCAGTCACCAGTGAAGCCTTGCCGCCATCGACAAACGCGGCCCAATTGGCTGTCCAATTGCGCGAGGTGGCCGCTTCAGTGACTGCTTGCCCAATGCGCCCCAGTTCGTGCAATTTAGCGTCACGCAAGACCAGCTGCCCCGCTTCGATGCTCCACAGGCGCTCGCCCCGGATTTGATAAAAGCTGGCTTCGGGTGCGAGCTGTACGGCCTTATTGGCCCAGGGATCGATGGCAAGCAGTGCTCCCGAGCCGTCTTGCGCGATCATGTGGAAATCGTCGGTTCCGAGTAAGAAATCCCGCGGCAACGGCACATCCGGCACGCTGAAGTCGCGGCTTGCGCATGAGAAATTGCTGAACTTCAATTCGCCACGGCCCTGCGCGTTGCGGGCGACGAGGTAAGGCAAGAGTGGCTCGCGCTGGTCCGCGCTGTCTGTGCCAATGGAGTTACCGAATGAACTTGCCTTTCCAATTTCACATTTGGCGCCGTTTTCTTCAAAGCGGATCAGTACCAGCTTCGAGCCTTCAAATGCCGCAATGTAACGATCCTCCAAAGTGGGCGAGCGCACGGAAAAGCGATGAAAATTCCCTGACGCGATGTGGCGCCCGGGGCTATCGATGTAGCCAATGTCTGGGGAGATCAATTGGTCGCCCAGATCTTTGAACCCCTGGTCGACGCCGCAGCCCCACAGAAGCGCGCTCACCACGGCCGCGCACAGGGGTGGGGCCACACGGTGCCCCCAGGCAGGGTAAGCAGGCTGCATAAGATCGGGCCTATCTCAATGGAGTAAGTGTGGCGCAGAAACTGGTCAGGCGCTAACCAAAGCGCGAAAAAGAGATCGCCGCCCTGTGCTGGTGACAACTGAAGAAGGGATATAGAGTCACACAGTGGGCCCGCGGTCACGCACTCTTCACTTGAGCCGCGCATCGGCGTTGGTTTTTACGCTGTGGGCTGCTGCGGTGCAAGCCGATGAGCCTCCGAATGTCGCAGGCGCCGCAGGCGATGCGTCGGCTGATAGCAGTAACGGCGAACCACCTGCTGCCGCCGCGGGTGCCATTCCTCCACAGGTCACTGCTCCACAGCTCACTCCTCCAAAGGGAGTGCAGACGGATGTGACGTATCCGTTGCGGGCGCATGGCGACGCAAGCGTGATACTCGAATTGGTGATTGCGGCGGATGGTACGGTGCAGAGCGCGCGAGCGCTGGAGGGGGCATCACCCTTTGCGGAAGCGGCGGTGCAGAGCGCGCAGAAATGGGTTTTCACACCGGCGCGCCAGGGTGACCGCGTGCTGCCGGCCAAGATCCGGTTCGAAGTGCGCTACTTCGAAGAACAAGCTGACGCCGACGCCGCTGCGCCCCCTGAACCCGAGCCGAATGTAACTGAGCATCAAAATGAAACAACACCGACGCCGTCGGTCGAGGTGGTGGTGCGTGGCAAGTTAGCTCCCGGCGCCGTGTCACTCACACGTGCGGAAGCCCGCGAGTTGCCCGGAAGCTTCGGTGATCCCACGCGGGCGATTGAAGCGATGCCCGGAGTGACCCCAGTGGTTTCGGGCGTACCGCTGTTCTTCATTCGGGGTGCGCCGCCGGGCAATGTCGGGTTCTTCATCGACGGCATCAAAGTGCCGCTCTTGTATCACGCCTTCCTGGGCCCAGCGGTATTGCAGCCCGCGATGATTCAATCAGTCAACTTGTATCCGGGCGGCTACCCAGCGCAATACGGACGTGTTGCCGGTGCGGTGGTGGATCTGGGGCTTGCACCCGTTCAAGACGATCTGCATGCCGAAGCCACATTGCGACTGTACGACGCAGGTGCTTTCGTCAGCTCTCCATTCGCAGGGGGGCGCGGTCGCGCGATGGTAGGCGGTCGTTATTCTTATACCGGGTTGCTACTCAGCTTGTTCACCCCGGCCAAGCTAGACTATTGGGATTACAACACGCTGGCCGCCTACGATCTGACGCGCAAAGACACGTTGAGCGTGTTCGCATTCGGCTCGCACGAATATTTCGACGATGGCAAGGACAATTTCTTCGGAACGGAATTCCACCGTATCGATTTAAGGTACGATCGCAAACTGTCGCATCAGGCCAATGCGCGCGTCGCGATGACATTCGGGAAGGATCGCACCCGAGCGACGAACGGTGAGTTGTCTTCGGAGAGCTTCGGCGTACGCAGCGAGCTGCGCGATCGCTTCTCAAACGCGGTTTTGTTGCGGGCAGGGGCGGATGTGATGCTCGAAGGCTTTTCCATGAACGTCGATGCGCTCAACACCCATGCCGACGACATCGAGCGCTTGTTCCCCGCGCGTACGGATTGGGTGACCGGTGCTTACACGGATGTGGTGTGGAGCCCAGAGGAGTGGGTTGAGGTGACACCGGGGCTGCGCGCGGATCTGTATGAATCCCAGGGCAGTAGCGCCGTCGGCGTCGATCCAAGGCTGGCAGCGCGTTACCATGTGACGAAGAAAATTGACGTTGTGCACAGTTTCGGGGTGGCGCATCAGATCCCCAGCTATGTTCCCGAGGTTCCCGGTGCGGTGGTAGCGGGGCTCCCCGGTGGTCTGCAAACGGCGTTGCAGAGTAGCGCTGCCGTCGAGATCACGTTGCCCGACGATTTCTGGGCTTCAATCGGCGTGTTTCAGAATGTGTACCTCCACCTGACCGACCCTATCAGCTTGTCGCAAAATCTCGCGCTCAATTCCGATGTGGCGGAACAACGCGCTACGGGATCCGCACGCGGATTGGAGTTCCAGCTCAAGCGCTCGTTATCACGCCGCGTGGGCGGCTTACTCTCGTACACTCTGTCACGTTCCACGCGCAGTTACGGCACCATCCATTCGATTTCAGGCTTCGATCGCCCGCATGTTGTCAGCGTCGCGGTGAGCGTGGATCTGGGCGATCACTGGAAGGCAGGAGCCAAGGGTATTTTTTACAGCGGCGTACCCGGAAGCCGCACCACCGGAGAAGGCCCTATCTTCGATCAAGGCCGCGCCCCGCCCTTCTTCCGCGTCGATCTGCGGCTCGAGAAGCGCTTCCGTCTCGGCGATCGGGGCTCCATCGCCCCCTTCGTGGAAGTGATGAACGCTACAATGTCGCGCGAAATAATCCGTCGCCGCTGCGGCCAAACCAACTGCCCCGAAACCCACGTGGGCCCTATCTTCCTGCCTAGCCTGGGCGTGGAAGCGAGCTATTGATGTGTCGGCCGCCGATTAGCGCGCTGCGTTAGCGGCTTGGTCCCAAGAAAATCAGTCGCGATCTTGGCCTCGGAAGAGTCAGGCGTGGAACAATCCCAAAAGCGAGATTTCCCGCTCGCTAGCAAGGGATAAGGTCATGGAATCGCTGGAAATTGCTGTTCAACCGGTGTCTTCAGGGTCGTCGGGCTCGCTGTGGTACGTCACCAACGGCAAGGCCGTGATTGGGCCAGTGGATACAGATTTGCTGCTGCGGGGGATCAGCAGTGGGCGCGTCCCGGACGACTGTTACATCGCGCAGCCCACCTGGGCTATGTGGCGGCCTTTGCAGCAGATCCGCGAGGTGAGGGCCCTCTACCGCAAGCAAGAGGGCGGGCAAGACTTCATGGGCAAGCCGCTCACCGAGGCGCTACCCTTTGCCGGCATTGAGGACGACGATCAGCTGCTCAAGCAAGCGCTGAAACTCGCCGTGGAGCAGACGCACGCAGATGTGGGCCTGGTGCATCAGGATGTCGAGCCACACGTCGGGCTCGTCACCACCCACGCTTACGGCCGCGGCATGAAGAGCACGCTGGCGCGTGTGATGCCCTCATACGATCCCGTGCACGAGTTAGTCCCCAGCGCAGGCAAGGTCTTCACCGCGCCGTCGGAGGCTCAGAATTGGGCTCGCACGGCCACTCGCCGTTTGAGCACCGGCGGCCCGGTGCGGGCTGTGGCCATCGGGTTCGTCAAAGTGGCGCGCAGTATGAACACCGTGATCGAACTTGGGCATTTCCGCCATGCGTTCCGTCACGAAGACGCCCAGGCCTTGAGCACGATCACCAGCGCCGTCAGCCTAAGGCTCGAACAGCTGGCGTTCTGAACCACCGCTCGTCGAACCTGAGCGAAGCAAGGGCTCTCAGCCCTGACTCACCAAACGTCCATCATGCGGCTGGTGGCGGATTGTGCGCGGTCTCTGTAGTGGTGCACTAGGCTGTGATGGAATGGGCGCAGGGAAGGGGTGCCCTCGTCCAACTCGGGCTGCACTTCGGGCAGCTTGTCGCCGCGGTAGAAATCCCGTGGACGGATCACGAGCACTCCGCACGGCGCCTTACGGACGATCTCCTCGGCAACCGATCCCATAACAAGCCGGCGAACCCCCGTGCGCCCGTGTGTTCCACACACGACGAGATCCGCGTCGATACGCTCCGCCAGTTGCACGATACGGGGGGCCGGCGCTCCACTTGTTAGGTACATTGCAACGCCTTCGATGTTGTCGGCGTTGATCGGAGGATCCATTGCGATCAGTGATGCAACGCGCTCTCTCAATTTCTGTTCGCCTTCCACTTGCGCGAATCGTCGCTCAAGATCTTCCCAGGGGAGGCGCAGTTGGTCGCCTTCGCCAAACGCAACGGCGACCACGTGCAGCTCGGATTTCGGCTGCAAACTCGCCATACGCAATCCGGCAAGCACGGCTCGATCTCCGAGCTCGGACAGATCGGTTGCGGCCACGATCCGGGTCGGCTTTTCGGCGGCATTGGAATTTGTCGTCATGACGCCCTCCATCTGATGAAGGATCCATTCAAACGATGTGCCAACACGAATCGGCCGTATTCGCGCGGGCAGGCGAGACATTTTTACACAAATTCGCCGTAGCGCGACTGGGCGGGACACTTTTCCCCGCATCCAATGTGGTCGCTTTTCCTGAATTTCCATACCCCTGCCAACATGGGATAATGGTTGTGTGAAGTTTCAGTCGGGCGGCGATCATCGGGCACAAAATGCGCGGGATTTGATCGAGAGCGTTCGCGGACGACCGCTGTCGCAGGACGACTTGAAGACGAAGGCCAGTGAGCTGGCCACGCTCCTCTTGGATTTGGCGCGCGATCTGCAGACACCGCCGGAGCACCGGCATTCCACGCAATTGTTGCGACTGATGGACGAGCCGCAAGGCCTTGCCTTCGGGCAGGCTTTGACTGATCGCGTGGCGCGGCCCCGCTCCGCGCGCAAGCGGGTGCAGGCCGCACAGCGACTGCTAGCAGCGCGTGGAATTCCGCAATCGCTGCCGGTGTTCGATCGACTGTCGCTAATGCTGTTGCGCAGCGCGGGTCACATCGCGCCAGGGTTGGCCGCAGCAGGCATCTTGCGCCGCATTCGCCAAGAGATCGATCCGTACTTGATTGCAGCCTCGCCCGCCCAGGTGGGCGAACGGCTAATGCAGCTGCAGCAGGGCGGCTTGCGCGTCAATGTGAACCGTCTGGGGGAAGAAGTGCTGAGCGAAGCCGACGCGCGCGAGCACTGTGCAGCGTACCTAGCTTTGTTGGCGCAGCCCGAGGTGAGCACGGTTTCCGTGAAAATCTCAGCTATTTGCAGCCACATCAATGTGCTCAGCTGGAACGAAACGCTCGCGTTGCTGAAGGGCGCGCTACGGCCGCTCTACCACGCTGCCGCCCAAGCAACACCGCCCAAGCTCGTTTACCTGGACATGGAGAGTTATCGAGATCTGGAGCTCAATATTGCGTTGTTCCAATCCTTGCTCAGCGAACCCGATCTGCTTGGGCTCACCGCAGGGGTGGTTTTGCAGGCGTA
>DATJEQ010000233.1:0-2880 GCA_035496495.1 Polyangiaceae bacterium | reverse complement strand
CATGTCCGCCCTAGGCCGCCCCCTGCACTACCTGGCCACCGACCACGGTCGGCAGCGACTGTTTGCGCTGGCGCTGCTGCTCGCATGCGGGCTCTTGATCCTGCCCATTCCGGGGCCGCTGCTCGACGTGTTGTGGCTGGTGGTGCTGTCCGTCTCCGTCGTGGGCGCGCTCAGCATTTTGAACACTGCGCATGTTGCCTCCTCTGCGCAATCTGCCGCTGCCAGTGAGTCGCGGCGCACTTTGGGTGCTTTCCCGGGAATGCTCCTGGTGGTGACACTCATGCGGCTGACACTCACGTTGGCCAGTGCAAGGGCCATCCTGCAGAGCGGCAGTGCTGGAATTCTGATCGATCACGTCGGATCCTGGTTGCTCGGGGGCAATGCCGCCAGCGCTTGGGCGATCTTTATTGTATTAACGGTCGCGCAACTCGTGGTCATGGTGCGCGGCAACGAGCGCATCGCTGAAGTGCGGGCGCGATTTGCGTTGGACGCACTCCCGGGGCGACAGTTGGCCATTGATGCCGATTTACGCGGCGGTGCCATTCAAGCCGCTGACGCTCAGCGTCAACGCGCTGCCCTGAGCAGTGAGGGCGATCTTTTTGGCACACTGGACGGAGCGATGAAATTCGCTCGCGGCGAACAGGTGGCACTCATTGTTGTTGTTTTGGTTTGTGTGTTTGGGGGTGTTGCCAATGCCGTCTTTCAGCGGCACACGCCGGTGTTCAGCGCGTTCACGCAGTTCAGTTTGCTGTCTCTGAGCATGGGCCTGTTCGCTCAATTGTCGGCATTTGCCTTCGCAGCCGTCACCGGGCTGGTACTCACTCGCGCCGATCTCGCTCGCCCTGCGGCTGATGTTTCTCCAGCCAAAGTCGCGCTTGAGCAGATCCTGGCTCACGCTGCTGGCCCTCTTCGTCACCACGCAGCCGAAATGCTGGGCATCGCGGAAACTCAGGCTTTGCTCGACGATCTCGATCCGGCAACTGTAGGGCAAGTCATTCCCAGCAAGATCAGCCTCGCCACCTTGTGCGACATCCTGCGTCGCTTACTTGACGAGGGCGTCGGTATTCAAGATCCGAAATCGATCTTAGACGCTATCGCGCTCTCGCCAAGTCTTGAGAAAGATCCGGCAATTCTCTGTGAAATCGTGCGCACGGCGTTCAAGCGCGCATTGACCCAAGCCCACACTGACCCCTCGGGGCAACTCCGCGTGATCCTTGTGGCTCCGGAGGTCGAAGAGATTCTGCGCGGATCGCTCACCCGCGGCGCGGCCAGCAGTGTGTTGCAGCTCTCCCCCGCTGCTCGGAGGGATGTCATCGCAGCAACACAGCGCGCCTTAGCTCAAGCCCAATCTGCCGACACCACCAACGGTCTGGTCGTCCTAGCGAGCCCCGACGTCCGTCGCTTCGTCCGCGAAATCCTCGCAACCGATCTGCCGGCGCTCGCCGTACTCTCCCCCACCGAACTGCTGCCAACCACTTCCCTGCGCCCGCTCGCGACGATCAGCGTGCAGGGCCTCTAATCCGGCACTCAGCTGCGCTGCACCATCATCTTGCGCGGCATTTGGCCGGATTGTTCGAGCATCTTCTTGGCTTCTTTTTGCAGCAGCGGGTGCGTCTTCTTCATCATGAAGCCGGCGAGCAGGCGGGCATCTTGATCGGCGAGCTTGCGCAGAGCGCGGCGCATGGCCTTGATGTCGCCGGTGTTCGCGCAGATGAAGGCGCGCGCGCGGTGCAGTTGCGGGCGCACGGGAGCCAGGATTTCGTCCTCGGGGTTGAAGATGTCGAGTGTGTTTTGAGCCCTCTGGGTCAACCCAGTGCGCGCCCACGCTTCAGCCGTCACTGCGGCGAGCATCGCCTTTGTTTTGGTGTCTTGATGACGGGACAGATCGATGCCATCGGCCAAATCCCGCGCAGGGGTCACGTCGCCCAGCATCAGGTGGATCATGGCGCGCTGCCCGCGCGCTTCGTCGGCCACGCTGGCCATCACCTTGCCCAAGTCGATCTGCTCGAGCACAGCCAGCGCCGCACGCGGATCTTCCTGCATCACGAGCTGCGCTTTGGCGAACAGCGCCATCGGGTCGTTGCCTTTGCTGTCGAGCTTCTCAATTGCCGCTTTGCGGTCCTCCGCACTTTCTACCGAACCTAGAATGCTGGCGACACCGCGCATCTTGCCCGCTTGCCTCACCGTCCATGCGATCAACCCAATCGCCGCGACTGTGAGCAAAGCTGGGAACCCGATCGCCGTATAACGCACCCACGTCGTCTCGGAGACTCCCGCGATCAACAGCCCCAAAACCCAAATCCCAAGCAGCGGCAGCCCCAATCGCAACGCGAGGCTCTTCAGGTTCTCGCCGCTCAGTGGATCGGGCACCTCAGCCACGCCGGGGCGCTCGATTTTCTTTGGTTGTTTGGCCACAGGGCGCCTATAGCGCCGTACCCGCAATTGGAGCAAGGGCAGCCGGTATTTTGCCGCGTTTTGTGGGCTGCCTAGCTCGGCGGGGGAACCGGTACCAGGCTGTCGGGCGGCAGTTCCGGCATCGCCTGGAAGCGGAAATGGTGGAACACGCTGAGCGCGATACTGAGCGCCGGAACGGCCAACAATGCACCCCAAATGCCGAAAGTATGCTCACCAGTGAGCAGCGCAAACACCACCAACACCGGGTGCAGCTTTGCGGCGTCGCCAATGATCTTTGGGTTGAGGAAATTGGCTTCCAATTGGTGGATCATCAAGATCCATAAGGCCACCCACACGGCCGTCCACACATCTTGCGTCAAAGCCACCAGGACTGCCGGAATCGTGCTCAAGATGGAGCCAAAGATCGGCACGATGCTCATCACCGCGGCCACTATGGCCAGAATGGGCCAATACTTGAGGCCGAGC
>DATJEQ010000232.1:0-8822 GCA_035496495.1 Polyangiaceae bacterium | reverse complement strand
TCATGGTGCGCAACACGTACATCTACGCGCCCGAGCCGTCGCTGCGCATCGTGACGGACATAATTGAGTATGTCACGGGCCGCATGCCGCGCTTTAATTCGATTTCGATTTCTGGCTACCACATGCTGGAAGCTGGAGCGACCGCAGAGCTGGAACTCGCCTACACCTTGGCCGATGGCCTGGAATACGTGACCCGCGCAGTGCAGCGTGGGCTCCCCGTCGACGATTTCGCGCCCCGTTTGTCGTTCTTCTTCGGAGTGGGGATGGACTTCTTTCTGGAGATCGCAAAGCTGCGCGCCGCTCGCCTGCTGTGGGCCACTCGCATGCGCCAGCATTTTAATCCGAAACAGACGGCAAGTCTGCTGTTGAGGGCTCACTGTCAAACTTCGGGGGTCAGTTTGACGGCGCAAGATCCGTACAACAACATCGTGCGCACCACGATAGAGGCACTTGCGGCTGTATTTGGGGGCACGCAAAGCTTGCACACCAATGCTTTTGACGAGGCCTTGGCGTTGCCCAGCGAGGTCGCGGCGCGAGTGGCTCGAGGGACGCAACTGATTCTGCAGCACGAGACCGGCATCACGCAGGCTATCGATCCGTTGGGTGGCTCGTATTACGTGGAGTACTTGACGCATGCGCTCGCGACGCGAGCCAATGCGCTGATCGACGAAGTATTCGCGCAGGGCGGCATGGCGCAGGCAATTGAGCGCGGTTTGCCTCAGCGCAAGATCGCCGCGGCCGCGGCGCATCGCCAAGCACGCATCGACAAGGCAGAAGAAGTCGTGGTGGGCGTGAACCGATTTCAGCCACCGCCTGGGCAAACCGAGCCCCAATTGCTCCAGGTCGACAATCTCGCGGTGGCCCAGTTGCAGGCCCAACGCATAGCTCAGGTGAAGGCCAGCCGCGATCAAGCGACGGTGAAGACAGCACTGGCCGCGCTGACCGAGCGAGCGAAATCCGGCGGCAATCTCCTGGATTGCGCCGTTGTGGCAATGAAAGCGCGCGCCACCGTGGGTGAAGTCAGCGCTGCGCTGGAAGCGGTGTGGCCTAGGTATGAGCCCCGTGTTAGTCCGGTTGTTGGCGTGTACGGTTCGCATTACGAGCAAGACTCCAATTGGCAGAATTTGCAGACGCGGGTGAGGGATTTCACGACGCGCGAGGGGCGTCATCCGCGCCTGTTGGTGGCAAAGCTCGGACAAGACGGCCATGATCGCGGCGCGCGTGTGGTGGCCTCGGCCTTTGCGGATCTGGGGTTCGATGTGGATTTGTCGCCGCTGTTCCAGACTCCGGCGCAAGTTGCGCAGCAAGCGGTCGACAACGATGTGCACGTGATTGGAGTGTCGACGCAGGCCGGCGGCCACGGTACCCTGGTGCCAGAGTTGCTCGCCGAGCTTGAGCGCCGGGGTGGCGGATTGGTTCAGGTCGTGTGCGGGGGAGTCATTCCGCAGCAGGACGCAAAACAACTCGAGCAGCTCGGCGTGAAAGCCGTATTCGGGCCCGGTACACCCATTGTGCAATCCGCTGAGCAGGTGCTCGCGCTGCTCGAACAGCGGCCACGATCACCATGACTCAGTCGCCGCGAGTGATAGAGCTGACAGCAGGCGTTCTTCGCGGCAATCGGAGCGCATTAGCTAGAGCGATCACCTTGGCTGAAAGTGAGCTCGCGCTAGATCGCACGGATGCGATGAGCCTCATTGAGGCGCTGAAGACTCAAGGTGGCAAAGCGATTCGATTGGGCATCACGGGCGCCCCCGGGGTCGGCAAGAGCACTTTGATTGATGCATTGGGTAGCTTCCTTTTGGATCGGGGAAAAAAGATCGCAGTGCTCACCGTCGATCCCAGCGGAGTGCACAACGGCGGAAGCATTCTGGGCGATCAGATCAGAATGCAGCATCTTGCAGGCCATGAGCGCGCGTTCGTGCGCTCCAGTTCTGCCGGAGTGCAAAGCGGCGGCGTCGCGGCCGCAACTGAGCACAGCATCACGCTGTGCGCCGCAGCAGGGTACGACGTGGTGATTGTAGAAACGGTCGGCGCGGGCCAAACGGAGCGCTCTATCCGTCCCATGGTGGACTTTCTCCTGTTGCTGGTATCACCCGGAGCAGGGGACGAGGTGCAGGCGCTCAAGTTGGGCTTGCTGGAAGTGGTGGATTTGGTCGCGATCACCAAGGCTGACGGTGCCTTGCAGCCCCTGGCAGAGCAGACACAGAGTAGCTACCAGGCGGCTTTGACGCTGCGCTCTGGAGGGCAAAGTGCCCCAGTGATCGCGATCAGTGCCGCTGAAGGTCGTGGCCTCGATGCCCTGTGGCAGCAGATCAGCGAAAAAGTGAGACGTTGAAGCCAGCGCTTTTGGGCTCAACTGCGCTTGCCTTTGAGGCTCAACAGCACTGAGCGCACTCGCGACGGGTAGCTTCCAGCCGATTCGGTGATCAATTTGACTTCCGCTTTGGGGGCAGCCTGCAAAATCTTGATCACACAATGCGGCGGCGTTCGCACATTGGTCAGAAGAGCGCGTCGCACCACGTCTTGGCGGATCCACCCAGCGTTGTCGACGACCATCTCGAGCAACGGCGTGGGCAGGCTGCCCTTGCGTGCGATGTTGGCGATTTCCGGAGGCGTGAGCGTCCCACTGCGCAGCAACATTTCCCAAACGGAGCTGCCAAAGATGCGCTCCAGCAATACGCGATCTTCTAGACTGGAGCCGTGGGCGACGCGGCTGCGCTCAGCGAGCGACATCCTGCGGATCTGAGCGCGGCGATCCATCAGCCCGGGGCGCGCTTGTTCATCGTGGTCGTCGTCCTGCTCTTCACCGCCCTCAGGTGTGGTTTCTTGTTCTCCTTCGGCTCCTTCGTCGATCACGTCTTTGACAAACTCTGCCAACTGCTCCCGCCATGGCCCCTCGTTCATTTGCAGCGCAACACCGCGCATTGGACCGCTGTCGGCGACCAGCACCACTTGAGCATTGAGCTCCAGAACCGCAGAAGTATCCATGCGTTCCAGTTGCAACAGGCAGGTTGCCAGGCGCTCTACGCCGCTCGCCCCTGCCACAAACGCGCGACCGTGACGCAAGTTGGCATCGTATTCGCGGCGCAGCGCTTCGGGTGAATCGAAGCTCAGGATCAGCTGGGCGACGGTCATCGCCTATATACTAGCACGTTGTGACACCTACAAAAAGGGGCGCGGTTCTAAGACGACGGTGCCTGCACCAATTCAATCAGGACGCCTTCACCGCTGAGCGGAAATTGCGCGTTCGGTTTTGGGTGAATGAAGCACACAGCGTGTCCCGCGGCCCCTGTGCGGATGCCCCCGGGAGCAAAACGCACACCTTGGGCGCTGAGCCACTGATAGGCCGCCTGCAGGTCATCCACCCACAGACCAATGTGGTGCAGCGCTGGCTCGTGCACGCGGGGCTGTGCATTGGCATCGATGGGCTGCATCAGATCCAGCTCGATGCCATCTTCCGCTACGCCCAATTTGAGCAACGTCTCGTCGACGTTTTCGGCTGTGCTGCGAAAAGCACCGGTTACGGGTAGACCCAGCAAGTCCACCCACAGCGCTTCCAATTTGCTCTTGTCGAGTGCCCCCAGCGCAACTTGCTGCAGCCCAAGGATCCGAAACGGTCGCGGGGCAGACATGATAACCACTACTTGGAGTGAGGCACTGCAGTGCCAGCCAGTGTCCAGTCGCGTTCAATCCTGTGAGCGGGCCATGCGAGCTCAATTGGACTTCCGGCGGCCTTGACCGTCACGGAGTGAGCGGCGCGATCGGGTTTGGGCACGCTGAGGGTGGTGGCAGCAGACAATTTCTTGATATCGGCCTCACTGCCCAGCAGTGTGAGTACGCCCATTCCCGCGAACAGCGCGACAATGCCCGCCGGAAGAGACGGGGCGATCAACACGCGCAGTGCCGGGGTCAAGCGGCTAGCATTTTGGGCAGCCCAGCGCACGGCGTCTTCCGTTGTGGCAAGGAACGCATGCGGCTCCTTGTGGGTGCGCATTTGAGTACTGAGGATGAATGTATTCTCAGCAGCCCAATCCGCCGGGGCGGGTGGTGCTGAAAGGCTCTCGGCATCGGTAGAACTCGGTTCGGCCGTTTTCTTCTGCTTGCGGATGACCAACACGTCGTCCGTGGGGAGCGCGCGCGGCACGGTGACTCGCACGGGCCGCTTGAACGAACGAGGATCGCCAATTTCGCCGGTTGCGACCGCGTAGGCCAGCGTTTCCGCCGAAGCCACGATGAAGCGCTGCGCATCAGGCACGCCAGGGGCTGGGTCGAAGGTGCGAATGGAAACGCAGTGATCGCCCGGCGGATAGAGTTCGCCCGTGATCAGGCGCTGATCGGGCTCAATCAGCCGAGCACCCGTGGCGATCAGATCCACCAGCGAGCCGGAGTGTGCCAGCACCTCGAGTACCTGGCGCGAGGGGGGAGCGACCAAGAAATCCAACGTTGCCGGCACGCGCTTGCTCTTGAGCAAGATCGCCGCTGCTAAGAGATCACGCAAGCTGGCACCGGAATCGCCACCGACAATTGCCTGATCTACCGGCGTGCCATCCAGATCGCGTACGGGGCGCACGTTCCCTTCGCGGTCCATCAGCAAAGGATCGACTGCGGAGAGATCCAAGGTCATCACGTCGTCACAGGGCGCACCGGGATCCGGGAGCAGGCTGCGATGCGCTTTCGAACGGCGTTGATCGCGCAGGTACACTTCGGTCTTCTCGTCACTGACGAATACAGCGCCCGCCGCACCCAGCTGCGGTGCCAGCGAGCACAACAGGGCGCGTTCTGGGACTGAGAGCAAGCGGGCGCTCGCGCCAGCAAATTCAATCACCACGGGCGCGCCGTGTTCCTTGTCGATCTTCGCCAAGGTGTCGCCCAAACCGCGGCGCAACAATTCCAACGCCACATCGCGCACGCACACGAAGGGGCGCATGCGCCCAGAGAGCAGCACTTGCACGCTGCGCGGTGGTCGCAATTCGAGCGTTCCCGTAATCAGAGCCGAAGCCAACTGTGACGGCGCGACCAGGAGCGTGAGCATGCCGATGCCCCCAAGCGCCGCCGAACGCGGATCGTCCGTGATGGCCAAGCGCGCGGGAGCTCCAAAGCGCTCAATGTGCACGGCCGACGGAAAACCAATTCCAGCGCGCGCCACCAGTACTCCGCGTTGCAGAGCGGAAGCGGAAACGCGCGGCTTTGGAGTCACCCCTGCGCCGTTCTCGTCCAGTGCGGTGATGCACAACGTGTCGTAGGCGATCGCCACTTCGACCGCAGGCTTGGAGAGGCCGCGGCTGATCGCTTCCGCGATCACGCGGTTGGGCTCTTGAACCAGGATGACCTGGTCAACCCGGGCTTGGACAAGATCCCCAGAGAGCAGCGGGTCGTCGACACGGCCCGCCAGAATCTTTTGGGGCATCGTGCGGGGCGGATCCCCCGCTCTCGCTCGCATGGTTCCTGGTTTCTCGGGCCGTTAGCGCATCAACGAAGCGTTGAGAGGCGGAAAAGAAGCCTGAACCGAAGCGGCCAGGCGTGCGGGAAGTTACCCGTTCGCCCTTGGCAGGGTCAACGGTCAATGACCCCCTAAATGCACTCGCGCACGCTGACTTATCGATGCGCACCCTCCGGGGCGGCCGCGCAAGGCCGCCAGAAACATTCACTTAACTACCTGTTTCGGGCTAACCTGATGCCATGTTCAAGGAAACCCTCGCCTCCATCGTGAACGGCGCTGAAGGCGGTATTGCCGGCCTGCTGATGGATTTCGAAGGCATTCCGGTCGACTCCTATGCCAAGCCAGATTCGGGCTTTGACGTCGAGGTGGTCGGGGCCGAGGTGAGCGTGCTGGTGAAATCCATCCAGCGGGCAACCGAGATGTTGGAGGCCGGCAGCACCCGCGAAGTCGCATTTCACAGTGAGAAGCTGCTCACCTTGGTGCGCGTGGTGAACGAGAATTACTTCGTGGCCTTGACCATGTTGCCGGATGGCAATTTCGGCAAGGCGCGCTTTCTGTTGCGTACGGCTGCTCCCAAGTTGCTTGAAGAGTTGGTCTGATGTCGACGCCCCGGGTTTTGGTGCTGAGCGGCCCCAATTTGGATCGCTTGGGCAAACGTGAGCCGCACATCTACGGCAGCGAAACCTTGGATCAGATCTACCAGCGCTTGACGATCGTCGGCGCTGAATTGGGCGTTGAAGTCGATGCGCGACAATCGAACCATGAAGGCACGTTGGTGGATTGGATTGGCGCCGCAGAAGATGACGGTTTTTCCGCCATCTTGCTCAACGCGGGGGCCTACACGCACACCTCGCTTGCTCTGTACGACGCGCTGAAGGCCAGCAGCTTGCCGGCTGTCGAAGTCCACCTTTCCAACCCCGCGGCACGGGAAGCCTTTCGCCATCCTTCGCGCATTGCCGCGGCCTGCGTCGGGGTGGTCTCTGGGTTCCGCGGTGAGTCTTACATTGTTGCGCTGTGGGCGGTGATCAGCGCCGCGCTGCGTCGGCTGGATAGTCAAAGCAAACGCTCTGCTGCCAAAGGCGATGCGCGCAAGCGCCGCGCCGCGCCGAAGAAGAAATCTTCTACGCTGCGCAACAAACGCAAGAGCGCCTGAGTTCCGCGCAGCGAGTGAAGCCCGTGGCCTCACAGCCCACACCGGATCCGCAGCGACTGGCGAGTGAGGTGATTGCCGGGGATGTGCCCGCCGCGGCGCGCGCCTGCCGTTGGGTGGACGACGGCTTGGCGCACAAGGGCGAGCTACTCAAAGCGCTCTATTCCAGCTCGGGCAAAGGTTGGCGCGTCGGGGTCACGGGCGTTGCAGGGGCGGGGAAGAGCACGCTGGTCGATCAGCTGATCAGCGCGTTTCGCGCTCTGGGGCATCGCGTCGCCGTGGTGGCAGTCGATCCATCCAGTCCCTTCAGTGGGGGCGCCATCCTAGGGGATCGCATTCGTATGCAGCGGCACAGCGAGGATCCCCAGGTGTTCATTCGATCGTTGGCCAGTCGCGGCGATCTGGGTGGGATTTCAAGCACGACTTTGGATGTTACACGGGTGCTCGAAGCCTGGGGCGCTCAGGTTGTGATCATTGAGACGGTGGGAGTGGGTCAAGCGGAGGTCGATGTGATGCGTGTCGCCGATACCACGCTGGTTGTTGTGCCGCCTGGGTTGGGCGATCAAGTGCAGGCGGCAAAGGCCGGGCTACTCGAAATCGCGGACATTTTCGCGGTGAATAAGGCTGATCTGTTGGGAGTCGACGCAGCCGTGCGCGATTTGGAAGGGATGCTTTCATTGCGCAATGAGACTTCGGCGAACCCGGGGGCGCACGCGGCTCATGCTGCGGCTCATGCTGTGGCTCACGCTGCTGCACTGTCGCACGACAGCCTCGCGACAGGTGAGCCTGCAGACAACAACCGCCCCTGGACTCCGCGTGTGCTGCGTTCGGTTGCAACCACGGGTGAGGGAACCGCGGATCTGCTGAGCGAGCTGCAGCGTCACCGGGCTTGGCTGACGGATACTGACGCGGGCAAAGCGCAGCGCTTGGCGCGAACTCGTTGGGAAATCCGAGGACGGCTGCAGCTGTTGGTCGCCAGGGCGGTGCACGGCGATTTGCAGCGAGAAATTGAGGCAGAAGTGCAGCGGATCGAGTCGGGCCAGAGTGATCCGTACAGTGCGGAAGAAGCCCTTCTGGAGCGGTTTCGAATTCAAACAGGGCGCCTTTGAGAGCAAGAGATGCCGGGTGAAGCCCCCAAAATATCGGTGGAGTGTGGCACGCGAGTCACACTGTGCCGTTCAATATACGGGTGTATCCCGTTGTACGCCGCGAAAATTCTCGGCAAATCTCCGATAAATTTCCACGCACCCGGACAATAAAGGGACTACAGGGTTTGGCACGGGTTGTGCTCCGATACGGGGCAGGAGATTAGAATGCATCGCTTATTGACCTTACCGCTTATCGCTTCGCTGCTGTTATTCGGGGCCGTTGCCAAGGCCCAGGTTGTGATCCTTCCCCCGGATAGGGCGAACGTCACTGTTGAAGAGGGGGAAGCCGTCCGCTCGATTCTGGCTGACGCTTACGCGGATGTAGAAAAGGGCAAAGTGATTCTGGCTCCGGTGAGTGCAGCGGAGTCTCAAGATCCCCCCAACAAGATCGCAACCGATCTGGGTGGTAAGCAGTTCATCACCCTGCGCGCAACGCGTCTTTCCGAGCGCATCGTGCTGACGGCGGCGCTCTACTCCGCGGACGGTCAAGAGATCCATCGCGTGCGCATGACCGCCGCGTCACTCGATGACATCGAACCGGTTACAGCGCGCATGGCCAAAGCCCTGCACGATGGCACGAATACCGATGAATCGATCACGATCGACACGGTGACCGAGCGGGAAGGGCAAAAGAGGAACCGCACCTTTTCGGAGAAGGTGATGGGCGTTAAAACCAGCGTTACCGGGATCATAGCTCGCGGTAGCTACGAACCGATGGTCGCTGTGGAATTTGATGGCCGCCTGGAAGCGCAGAGTTATTTTCTTGAGTTTGGTGCGGGCTTTCAGCTGCCTACGGGAGGATCGGGCTCAAGTGACCGTCAAGTGGGGGGAGTCCTCGCGGAGATCGGGGCCAGTTACTACCTGACCCACACGAGTGTTTCGCCCTACGTCGGTGGTGGCGTGATGCCTCGCCTGCTCGCCGGGGATCCTTCTGGCGCCAATTTGGCGCTCTATGCGCAGGCGGGTGCCATGTTCTTTAGAGAATCTTCCAGCCGCCTGTATGCGGACTTTCGCGTCGCTCAAAACGTCACCCCGTGGAGTCGCGAGAGCTTCATTTACCTCAACGGAACCTACACCACTGAAA
>DATJEQ010000231.1:0-15941 GCA_035496495.1 Polyangiaceae bacterium | reverse complement strand
AGATCGGAACTCTGGATCTCTTTGCCGCGACAGACAACTACCGCGCGTTCGACGGTGTTCTCCAGCTCGCGCACGTTGCCAGGCCAGCTGTAACGAGCCAACAGCTCCAACGCTTCATCGCTGAAGCCAGTGACTTCCTTGGCGTTCTCTGAGGCAAATCGTCGCAGAAAGTGCATGGCCAGCAGCGGAATATCCGATGGGCGGGCCGACAGCTTGGGCACTTCGACCGAAACCACATTCAGTCGGTAATACAGATCTTCGCGGAACTTTCCTTCGCGCACCAGCTGAGCCAAGTCGCGGTTGGTCGCGGCAATGATGCGCACATCGACCTTGATGGTGTTGTTGCCACCGACGCGTTCGAACTCGCGCTCTTGCAGAAAACGCAACAGCTTGATCTGAATGGCTGGAGAGATTTCCCCAATTTCGTCTAAGAACAAAGTGCCACCATCGGCTTGCTGAAAGCGGCCATCTCGACGCCCCGCTGCTCCAGTGAACGAGCCTTTTTCGTGACCAAAGAGTTCGCTTTCCAGCAGGGTTTCAGCCAGCGCTGCGCAGTGCAGCTTGACGAAAGGACGTGCGGCCCTCGGCGAATGCTGATGAATGGCGGCGGCAATCAATTCTTTGCCCGTGCCGCTTTCTCCTGTGATCAGCACGCTGGCCCGCGACGGTGCCACCAGCATCACGGTATCGAAGACCTGCTGCATCGCTTTGCTGGAGCCCACGATGCTGTTGATGCGCCTTTGCGCGGAGAGGGACTCGCGCAGTTGGCCCGCTTCTTTGCGCAGCCGGCGCCGCTCCAACACGCGCTCGATCACTAACGTGAGCTCTTCGACGTTGATCGGCTTGGTCAGATAGTCCGAAGCGCCCTGGCGCATCGCGGAAACGGCCGTGTCCACCGCACCGTAGGCCGTCATCACGATCACTTCGCTGTCGGGGTCGAGCTCTTTGGCTTTGCGCATCAGCTCGATGCCGTCCATGCCGGGCATGCGCAGATCCGTCAGCAACAAATCCGGCGCGAACTCCTCCAACTTGGGTAGGGCCTTGAAGCCGTCGGCGGCGGTCTCCACGGTGTAGCCGTCGTCGCGCAACAGCTCGGCAAGGCCGGCGCGCGCGTTGGCCTCGTCGTCGACCACCAGCACGCGGCCCGAGTGCTTGGCCTCCGTTGGCTGTTCCGCGTTGTCGCTCACTGGGCTGTCCTTTGCGTCGCTAATGGCCCCAAGTGGGGCAGAACGCGCATTTTCTGCGTTACTTACCCGGGATGCGCAAGAATTGCGTGATTGATCAACGTTTTCGTACATGATCCAGTGGCATAAGCACGACTTATGCCACGGTCGCTGCAGGCTGCCCCGGGGCTCGGGGGCGGGCGAGTTGCAGGGTGACGCAGAATTCGGTGCGCCCGGGGTGGCTGTCGATGTCGATGGTGCCCCCGTGGTCGGTGACGATGCGGTGCACAATGGCGAGCCCCAAGCCAGTGCCGTTTTCCTTGGTGGTGAAGAACGGCTCGAAGATGGGCGAATCCGCCGGCATCCCGGGGCCGTTGTCGCGAACGGTGAGTCGCGCGTTGTCGCTACTCGACTCGACGCGCACCCGCACCTGGCCGCTACTGCCCACTGCCTCTATCGCGTTGCGCACCAGGTTGTGCAGCACTTGCTTCATTTTCTCGTCGTCTATTTCTACCGACACCGCTGCCCCTGGTTCCAATTTGAGGTCGACTCCGGCTTTGGCGGCCAAGGGTGCAAGCAGGGTGACCGTTGCCTCCGCCGTAGCGCGCAGATCGCAAACACTCAGGCGCAAGGGTTGAGGTTTAGCGAATTGCAAAAAGTCGTCCACCAACGTCGCCAGGCGCTTCATCTCGCTGCCGGCGAGTTCGATCGGTTGGGTTGCGCCCGCCTCGTCGCCTCGCGTGCTGCGGGCCAAGCGCCGCTCGGCGACGGTGAGTTGAATGATCGCCGCATTGAGCGGGTTTCTGATCTCGTGGGCTAAGCCCGCGGCCATCATGCCCAAAGCGGCAAGTCGTTCGGCGCGTCGGGTGCGCAGCGCAAGCTCGCGCTCTTCCGTGACATCGATGCCCATTGCACAGATGATGGGCGCGCCGTTCTCAAGCCAGCTGGTGAAATGCCAACGTACTCGGCGACCTTGTCCCTGTGGGGTCAGCACGGGGCCCTCGTATGCTGGAGCGCGCACTCCGCGTAGAATTTGGTCGCAGTTCGCAAGGACTTGGGGGCGATCCTCCTCGGAGCAGAATAAATCCAGCCAATTCTCATGCTGCACCTGTTGTCGAGAAAGGCCGGTCACCGCTTCGCATCGGCCGCCGAAGAGAATGATCTCGCCCCCTGGGCGACAGGTAATGATCAATGCTTCGCCCTTTTCGACGATTTCTTCGTAGCGCGTCTCGCTCAGTGCCAAGCGATCTTCCAGGCGAGTCTTTTCTTTGCGCTCCGTTGCTTGCACTTTGTTGACGAAGGCATCGCGGTAGCTCTGCAGCATGATCGCCAATTCCATGTCCAAGATCTTGTGCAATGCGCCCACTATCTGTCGGCGAAGAGTCGTGTCACTCACCACTTGATCGGCGATTTCCAAGAGCTCCAGTCGCACCACATTCATGGCGGAGAACATGAAGCGCTGCGGTAGGCCAATGTCCACGTGCACTTTGCCGATGCGCGTGCGCTTTTGGTAATAAGCTTCATCCCAGGGGCCTTGGAACAACAGGCGCAGCCAATCCTGTAAGGTGAGTTTGAGGCGCTCGATCTGTTCGTTGCCGCTGAAGATGGAGCGGGCTTCGTCGTGAGCGCTGAGTCGCACGTAGAACGCACTGGAGACACGCGCGAAGTGCGGGGAGAACAAGGGCGCTCCCGCGCGCAAAGCCGTCTCCTCCGCGGCGACAAATCCGACGAATCGCTTGAGCTCGGCGAAGAAAGATTCGGCCATCTGATGCTTTTAGTAGGCGGAGGAGCGCCCCAGCAGCGCAAATTTTGCGGCTGCCTGGACTGAAGTCGCATATTCTGCGTTGCGTCGCGTCAAAGTTGGGTAATTTGAGCTGGCACGGAAATTCCATTCCCCAGCGTGAACCTCAGGCCAATTGGGCGCTGACACAAGCAGGGGAGTAAGACAAATGGCACCATTCAAGAAGATCCTAGTTCCAGTAGATTTCTCGCCGTCTTCGGCTGCGGCGCTCAGTGCTGCGGTGGATTTCGCGAAGCGTTACGACGCCGCACTGACGGTGGTGCACGTCTACCAACCGGTCGACTTTGGGTTGCCCGAAGGATTCGTGTCGTACACGCCGGTTCAGCTGAGCGAATTGCTCGCCGCGCTGAACAAGCAGCTCGATAAGGCGAAGGCGGATGCCGTTGCGGCAGGCGCGCCCCAAGTCGATGGCAAATTGCTTCAAGGGGTGATTGCGTCGGAAATTGTTGGCTGCGCCAAGGAAGGAAAGTACGACCTGATTGTGATCAGCACGCATGGTCGCACTGGGGTAGGGCACCTCTTGATGGGTTCCGTAGCTGAAAAAGTTGTGCGGCATGCAACGTGCCCTGTTCTCACTTTGCGTGGGAGTTGACGTCTGCCTACAATCACAAGCAATTGATCATGACGATTCTCTGCGGCACTGATTTTTCGGAACCCGCCAACCAGGCAATTGCGGTTGCGGCGGCCTTGGCTAAGCAACTGAAGTTGCCGCTGCATTTGTTACACGCGCTCGATATTCCGGCCGAGAAGGTGCAGCACGAACCGCACAGTGCGGTTGCCACTTGGGCCGAGAATCAGTTGCGGGCGGAGGCCGATCGGCTGAGTAAGGAAGGCGTGCAGGTGCGGGTGCACCTCAAGGCGGGAGTGCCCGATCAGGCGCTGTTGGACGCGGCGGATGAGCTGCGCGCAGATTTGGTCGTTGTTGCGGCCCTGGGGCAACGCCCCGCCAACAAAGCGCAATTGGGCAGCCACGCGGATCGCGTTGCGCAGAAAAGCCATGTGCCGGTGCTTGTGGTTCGGCAGGCCGCGCCTTTCCTGTCCTGGATCGCCGGAGCAAAGCCGCTGCGCGTTGTGATCGGCGCGGATTTTTCCGAGAGCTCGCTGCACGCCACCCGTTGGCTCAAAGTGCTGCGCGGTGTGGGGCCGTGCGAAGTGGTAATGGTTCATCTGTATTGGCCTCCAGAGCAGTTCCATCGCTTGGGGTTGGGCGGAATTCGCAGCTACGTGGACGCGGATCCGGAGGTCACGCGCACGCTTGAGCGCGAATTCTCGGAGCGTTTTGCCGAAGCGAATCAGCCGGGGTCAGTGCGTTATCGTTTGGAGCCGCACTTAGGGCGCATTGCCGATCGCCTGACCCATTTAGGCAGCGAAGAGAAGGCCGATCTTGTGCTGGTGGGGTGTCACGAGCGCAACCTCATGATGCGCGCGTGGGAAGGATCCGTATCGCGGGGAGTCTTGCAACACGCCGCAATCTCCGTCGCGTGTATTCCCAGTCCACGCCAGCAGATGCCCAAAGCCGCGGGTAAGATCAACAACGTGCTCGTGGCTACGGATTTTTCTGACGTTGGCAATGAGGCCGTGGCGTTGGCGTATTCAGTTGTCGCATTTGGCGGAACGGTGCATTTGGTTCATGTGCTGTCACAGGGGCCCCACGACGCGGGCGCAACTCAGGACATCTTTTCTTTGACCGGCAAGAGCGCGGAAGAACAGGCGGCAGCCACGAAGCAGCTGGCTGCGCTGATTCCCACGGAGGCGGCGGCAGCAGGCAAGCAAGCCCAATTGCACTTGCTGCAAGCACGCGACGCGGCCTCGGCGATCGCTCAGGCGGGCGAGCGGCTCAATGTCGAGTTGATCTGTGTGGGCACACATGGGCGAAGCGGTTTGTCAAAAGCCGTACTCGGTTCCGTGGCGCAATCAGTGCTGAGCCACACCCAACGCCCCGTGTTGTTCGCGCGGACGCCGCGTCGTTAAGAATCGCTGTGCCCCCGGCCAGCCCCAGAGCAGCCCCCAGAGCGAGCAGCCCCCAGAGAAGGCCCACAGGGCACCCCTGGCGTTTGCTTCCGGCCGCATTATGTTGTGTGCGCCATGTCATCTGTCGTGATCGAAACGGCTCCTCTGGGCTTCCCTTGGGCAACGGTCGACCCGTTCCTGTTCTGCGTGCATCATTTGGATCATTACCCTGCGGGGAATGAAAAAATGGCGCCCATCACGCCGCTTTCAGGGCGCAATTTGGGCAATGATTTCGTCATCAAAGACGGGTTTCGCATGTACCACGGCAAAGAGGTGCCCGGCTTCCCGCAGCACCCACACCGCGGCTTTGAAACGGTCACCATCGTGCGCCAGGGCTATATCGATCACTCAGATTCGTTGGGCGCAGCGGCTCGCTTCGGCGCGGGCGATGTGCAGTGGCTTACCGCGGGTGGCGGCATCGTCCACTCGGAGATGTTCCCCTTGATCCAAAGGGATGCACCCAACACCGGCGAGCTGTTTCAGATTTGGCTCAATCTACCCGCCGCAGACAAGCTCGCGCCGCCGCATTTTTCAATGCTGTGGAGCGCCAGCATTCCGCGTTGTGTTTTCACTGATGAGAATGGTCGAAAAACTGAGATCACAGTGGTTGCGGGCTCGTTGGATGGCAACAAGGCGCCGGCGCCGCCTCCGCATTCCTGGGCTTCGCGCGCCAACGCGCAGGTGGCGATCTGGTGCATCAAGATGCAGTCGGGGGCGAAAGTGACCCTGCCGCCCAGTGGCGATGCGGCCGTCATGCGCACCGTGTATTTTTTCGCCGGCTCGCAGCTCAAGATTGCCGACCAGGTCCATGCGTCGCACCAGCTGGCGCTGGTGGAAAGCAATCGTCCGTTGGTGCTGGAAGCAGGCGATAGTGAGACCGAGATCCTGCTGCTTCAAGGGCGCCCCATCGCTGAACCGGTGGTGCAGTACGGCCCCTTTGTGATGAACACAAAGAGCGAAATACAGGCTGCTTTTCGAGATTACAGCAGCACCGGGTTCGGCGGCTGGCCGTGGCCCAGTGACGACCCGGTGCACGCCCGCACCGATGGGCGATTTGCTCGCCACGCCGACGGAAGCATCGAACGGCCGTAATCGCCGCTTCGGCACCCTGATCGGGCATGCAGGAGTGACGTCGTGTGGGCGGAGCGGGGGGTTGTGCAGGAGTGCGTCGCATGGTCAAGTGGGCCGATTTTCCGACACACTCCTGAAACCTGAACGAAAGCGCACAGGATTCCGAGCGTGCTCAACTGAGCTGAGTCAATCGCCAGCCCAGAACAGCGGCCTTCATGCACATTCAGCAATACAACCCGGAAAACGGACCGTTCTACGACGAGATGTTTGCGGCCATCGGAAAGCCGCGCGCCGGGTTTGAGCCGCTGGTAGCGGGGATCAACGCGTTGCCCAACGGCACGCTCATGCGCCGGCAACACGCCGCAGAGCAGGCGCTAATGGCCATGGGCATCACGTTTACGCTGCGCGCGGATGGCGGCGAAAGCTCCGAGCGTATTCTGCCCTTTGACATCATTCCACGCGTCATCAGCAGCGAAGAGTGGGCGACGCTGGAGCGCGGTATCCAGCAGCGCATTTTAGCGCTCAATCTTTTCCTCACCGATATTTACGGCGAGCAGAAGATCCTAAGAGACGGGATTGTTCCCAAGTACCTGATTGAGACTTGCCCTGAGTTTCGCAAAGCGTGCATCGGCCTCAAGCCCCCAAAGGGGATCTGGTGTCACATCACCGGCACGGATTTGGTGCGCAATAAGGACGGCAATTTCCATGTGCTGGAAGACAACGCGCGCTGTCCTTCCGGCGTGAGTTACGTGCTTGAAAATCGACAGATCATGAAGCGCACGTTCCCGCGCGTTTTCGAAGATATGTCGATCCGCCCCGTCGACGATTACCCCACGCGCTTAGTGGAAATGTTGCGTTACTTGGCTCCCGGTAAGGCGGGTGATCCCCGCGTCGTGGTGCTGACTCCGGGGCGTTACAACAGCGCGTACTTCGAGCACGCGTTCTTGGCGCAACAGATGGGGGTGGAATTGGTGGAGCCGCAAGATCTGATCGTTTCCAACGGCCAGGTTCAAATGCGCACTACCGCGGGGCTGGAACGCGTCGATGTCGTCTATCGACGGATTGGCGACGATTATTTGGATCCCAAAGCGTTCCGTGCGGATTCCATGTTGGGCGTGCCGGGCATCATGGAGGTGTACCTCAAGGGCAACGTGGCTTTAGCCAACGCCCCCGGAACCGGCGTGTGCGATGACAAGGCCATCTACGCGTACGTAGAACGCATCATCAAGTATTACTTGGATCAGGACGCGATCCTGCACAACGTGCCGACGTACGTGTGCTCGGACGACAAAGAGCGCGCCCACGTGATCGCGAATTTGGACAGCCTGGTAGTGAAGGCAACTGACGGCGCAGGTGGCTATGGCATGCTGATCGGGCCCCATTCCACGGCTTCGGAGCGTGAGGATTTTGCCGGACGAATCAAAGCCAATCCGCGGGGTTACATCGCGCAGCCGACGCTGGCGCTTTCGCGAGTGCCCACCATCATCGACGGTGGCATCGAGCCCCGCCACGTGGATTTGCGCCCGTATGCGTTATTCGGGGAAGAGATCTACGTGCAGCCGGGGGGGCTGACACGCGTGGCGTTGCGCAAAGGGTCATTGGTCGTCAATTCATCGCAGGGCGGGGGCAGCAAAGACACTTGGGTGCTGAGCAAGCCTTCCAGTTCGAATAAGGAGCAATGAGCCTCCGTGCTGAGTCGTGTTGCAGACGCCATTTACTGGGCGAGTCGATATGTGGAGCGCGCCGAAAACGTCGCGCGCTTCGTCGATGTCAACTTGAACTTGATGCTCGACGCGCCAAACGGGCAGAGGCCCAGCTGGGAGCCCTTGGTGCAGACCAGCGGGGACCAGGAATATTTCAAGAAACGCTACGGTGAAGCCACCAAAGAGGCGGTCACTCATTTCCTCACTTTCGATCGCGACTACCCGAATTCGATTCTCTCCGCGTTGAGCTATGCTCGTGAGAACGCGCAGACGGTGCGCGAAGTCATTTCTCGGGAAATGTGGCGAGAACTCAATAGTCTGTATCTGTTCGTCAAAGACACCGCCGCCACTAAAGGCAGCGCTTCGCCTGAAGAGATGATCGAGTTCTACAACCGGGTGAAACTCGCCGGCATCTATTACGAAGGCGTCACGGACGCGACGTTGTCACGTGGGGAAGCCTGGTATTTTGCGCGGCTGGGGCGCATGCTCGAACGCGCGGATAAGACCTCGCGGATCTTGGACGTCAAATACTTTATCTTACTGCCCACCACACGCGACATCGGCACCACGACGGATCAGGTGGGCTGGAGCGCGCTGCTCAATTCAGCCAGTGCGCTGCAGATGTACCGCCAGCGCTACCACGTTCTCGCTCCCAGTAATGTGGCGGAGTTCCTACTGTTGGATAGGGATTTCCCGCGCTCCATCCATTATTGCTTGCTCTCTGCACAAGACAGCCTGCACAAGCTCTCCGGCACCCCGCATGACCGTCACAGCAACCCGGCGGAGCGCCTGATCGGGCAACTGCGCGCCAGACTGGACTATGCGGATATTGAGCAGGTGATGACCGAAGGCCTGCACGAATACCTGGATGAGCTTCAGAGTACTCTGAATGAAATCGGTCAAGCGGTGGATGTGCGATTTTTCCATCCTGCCTGGTGATCCCTCATGGCCATTCGCGTCGCACTGACTCACACCACCCGCTACGAATACGAGCGTCCGATTGCGCTTTCTCCGCAGCTGATTCGGCTGCGCCCGGCTCCGCACAACCGCACTCCGATCCACAGTTACTCGCTGCAGGTGCTGCCCGCTGGGCATTTCCTCAACTGGCAACAAGAGCCGCACAGTAATTTTGCAGCGCGCATAGTGTTTCCCGAAAAGATCAAGCTGTTCGAAGTCAAAGTCGACGTGGTTGCGGATTTGGTGCCCTACAATCCCTTCGATTTCTTCACAGAAGATTACGCGAGCGAATTCCCGTTCGCCTACCCGGCGACAGTGCGTCATGAGTTGGAGCCGTACTTCGCCGCCGTTGAGCTGACCCCGCGTGTCGCAGCGTTCATCGAGCAGTTGGACAAGACGCGGCAGCGCACCATCGATTTTCTAGTGGAGGCGAACCGCGCCGTTTCGCGTGCCGTAAAATATGTGATCCGCATGGAACCTGGCGTCCAAACACCGGAACAGACGCTGACGCTGGGCAAGGGATCTTGCCGCGATTCGGCGTGGCTGCTGGTGCAGGTGCTGCGGCGGGTCGGGATCCCGTCGCGCTTTGTCTCGGGCTATTTGATTCAATTGCGCGCCGACGCAGTTCCGCTGGAAGGCCCCGCCGGGCCCAGCGACGATTTCACCGACTTGCATGCCTGGTGCGAGTGCTATGTCCCCGGAGCGGGTTGGATCGGGTTGGATCCAACCTCGGGCCTGCTGGCGGCGGAGGGGCACATCCCGCTGGCATGCGCTCCAGAGCCGAGCCGCGCGGCACCCATCGAAGGCAGCGCCGAGAAGGTCGAAACGCAATTCGACTTCAAAATGACGGTCGAGCGCATCACCGATCGTCCGCGAATCACTAAACCATTTTCCGATGCGGCATGGAAT
Organism: Polyangiaceae bacterium; assembly: GCA_035496495.1. GTDB lineage: Bacteria > Myxococcota_A > Polyangia > Polyangiales > Polyangiaceae > SZUA-265. The sequence goes on along the minus strand of DATJEQ010000231.1, from coordinate 6,327 downwards.
CGACTGCTCGCCTTAGGGGCCAAGGTCGACGACGATCTGCGGCGCGGCGATGTGCGTCTGACCATGGGTGGCGAGCCCACCTTCGTCAGCAGCGATGAGCCCGATGCGCCGGAGTGGAATACGCAAGCAGTGGGCGGCAACAAGCGCGCGATCGGGGACCGTTTGCTGCGCAGATTGCACCCCAAATGGGCACCGGGCGGAATGCTGTTCCACGGTCAGGGCAAATGGTATCCGGGCGAGCAACTGCCGCGCTGGACGTTAGCATGTTACTTCCGCAGTGACGGCACTGCGCTCTGGAAGAATCCTGAGCTGTTCGCTTTATCCGGTGACGATTTGGGGCACACGGCAAGGGAAGCGGAAATTTTCGCGCGCGAACTCGCTGGGCAGCTGGGCCTATCGCGCAACGGTTTGATGCCCGCCTATGAGGACGCTTGGTACTACATGTGGCGGGAAGGTCGATTGCCCGCCAACGTGGATCCCCTCGATGCGCGACTAGACGACCCGTTGGAAAGAGAGAGGCTGCGGCGTGTTTTCCAACACGGTCTGGGCAATGCCGTCGGTTGGGTGCTGCCGCTCGCGCACAATGGCAGTTGGGTCAGTGGCAATTGGTTTCTGCGCGCTGAGCATTGCTTCTTGATTCCTGGTGATTCGCCGATGGGCTTTCGCTTGCCCCTCGATTCAATTCCCTGGGTCCACCCAGAGCAAGAGCTGGGCGTCGTTGCAGACGACCCCACGGTGGTACGCGCGCCGTTGCCGAAGCAGTACGCGTTCCCACTGTCGCAGCGCGCGGCGCTGACAGAGTCACCGGTCCCGGTGCATCAGCAATCCCATGATTTCACTCAGCAATCCGCTTTGTCCCAGAATATGGCAGGGGAGCCGACGCCATTCGAATCCGCGACAGGCCTGGTGCGCTCGGCGCTGTGCGTTGAGCCGCGCGAAGGCTGCCTGCGCGTGTTCTTGCCGCCCCTGTCGTCACTTGAGGCGTTCGCTGAATTGATCGCGGCCATCGAGGTGACCGCGAAGCGCACCGGATTTCGGCTGCAGATCGAGGGCTATCCGCCGATTCGGGATTCCCGTTTGCAGGTGTTCCAAGTGACGCCCGATCCCGGCGTGCTCGAAATCAATGTGCCGCCAGTGAGCACCTTTGCGGAATTGGTGGAGCAGGGGGAATCGCTGTATGGCGCCGCGGAAGCGGAGCACCTGCGCGCCGAAAAATTCGATTTGGACGGGTCTCATATTGGCTCTGGGGGTGGCAATCATTTGGTGCTGGGTGGGGCCACAACCCTCGACAGCCCATTTCTGCGGCGGCCGCACCTGCTGGCGAGCTTCCTCGCATATTTCCTCAATCACCCATCACTGTCGTATTTGTTCTCGGGGCGTTTCATTGGGCCCACTTCCCAAGCGCCGCGCGTCGACGAGGCGCGACCTGAGGCCGTCTATGAACTCGAAATTGCGCTCAATACGCTCAAAAAGAGTCCCCACACGCCGCCTTGGTTGGTCGATCGCATCTTTCGCAATCTGTTGGTGGATGTCACCGGCAATACGCACCGCTGCGAGTTCTCGATCGACAAGCTGTATTCGCCGGATTCTGCAACGGGACGGCTGGGGTTGCTCGAATTCCGAGGGTTTGAAATGCCCCCGCATTCGCGCATGGCCGCCGCGCAGCTGCTGTTGGTGCGCACGCTGGTCGCCGCATTCTGGGAAAGGCCCTACGACAAGCCGTTGGCCAAGTGGAGCACGGTGTTGCACGACAAGTTCCTATTGCCGCATTTCGTGCAGCTGGACTTTCAGGATGTGCTCAGCGATCTGGCCGGCTGGGGATACACCGTTCCGTGGGAATGGTTTGAAGCGCAGTACCAGTTCCGCTTTCCCTATTACGGCAACGTTGTGAAAGATGGGATTGAGTTGGAGCTGCGCGGGGCGATTGAGCCGTGGCACGTATTGGGCGAGGAAACAACCCCGGGCGGACAGAGTCGCTATGTAGATTCATCGCTCGAGCGCCTCGAAGTGCGCTTGAGCAACATCGCGGGCGGTCGTTACACCGCGTGTTGCAACGGCATTGAGATCCCGCTGCACCCCACAGGCGTCAAAGGAGAATACGTGGCCGGTATCCGCTACCGCGCGTGGCAGCCGCCCTCGTGCCTGCACCCGACGATTGGTGTGCATTCGCCGCTGCATTTTGACATCTATGATCGCCACAACCAGCGCGCGATTGCAGGGTGTACTTACCACGTGGTGCACAGCGGGGGATTGGCCGCTGAAAATCGCCCTGTCAACGCGGTGGCCGCCGAAAGCCGCCGCGTGGCGCGCTTCGAGCAGCGCGGGCACACGGCGGGGGCGTATGAACCGCGGCGCGCGGGCGTGAACGCAGACTACCCAATGACCCTGGATTTACGCCGTATTTAGCAGGTAGCCGCAAGACGCTCTCATCTCCGTGATCCTTGTTTCTGTGGGCGCAACCTGCGACTCTTGGTGGTAATTCGCCGTGTCAGAGCAGCTTGAGCCGGTGCCGACGAGTCAAAGCCCAGGCAGCGATTCGTCGTACAACGAATTCCATGATCGCTTCGGCAATGTGCGACCGCATCAGCAGCGGCTGCAGCAATTTCTGAACCAGCACGGACCGGAAGACGTTGAGGCACTGCGGCGCGCGCTGCGTGCGCAGCTGGCTGAGCAAGAAGTGACCTTCAACATCCTGGGCGTTCCGGAAGGGACGAATCGACCCTGGCAACTCGATCCGCTGCCACTTGTTCTGGATTGTGCCGAATACACGCGGATGGGCGAGGGGCTGAAACAGCGGGTGAGGCTCTTGGAGTTGGTGCTGGCGGATCTGTACGGGCCGCAGACTTTGATCAAGTCGTCGCTACTGCCTCCCGCGCTGGTTTTCGAAAATCCACACTTTTGGCGCGAATGCCATGGGTGGATGAATCCGCAGCTATTCCTGTATGCCGCTGATCTGTCGCGCAATGCGGATGGGCAATACGTCGTGTATTCGGATCGCACGGCGGCGCCGGCCGGCGCGGGTTACACGTTGGAAAATCGTTTGGCCTTGGGCAGTGCCCTGTCGGATCTGTTCCGGCGCTACTCAGTGCTCAAGATCAATCGCTTCTTCCACGCCATCCAGCGCACGTTCGAGCGCGCCGGTTCCGCGGCAGGTGGGCAGCCGCGCGTGGTGGTGCTCACGCCCGGTATGCAGGATGAGAGCTCGTTTGAGCACGCGTACTTGTCACGCTATTTGGGCTACGAGTTAGTCGAGGGTCGCGATCTCACTGTACGCGAACAAGTCGTGTACTTGAAGACGCTTTCTGGCCTGAAGCGCGTCGACGTCGTGCTGCGTCGCGTGTTCGACGACAATTGCGATCCGTTGGAATTGAGGACCGATTCCATCACGGGGGTGCCCGGGTTGCTCGCGGCGGCTCGAGCGGGGCAGGTGACGCTTGCCAATCCACTGGGCTCCGCGTTGGTGGAAACGCCAGCACTCAAAGCCTATTTGCCCCAAATCTGCCGCGCGCTTTTGGGAGAAGAGCTCAAGTTGCCGAGCGCTCCCTGTCATTGGTGCGGGGATCCGCAAGGGCTGTCGTACGTGCTCGCACATTTGGATGAGCTGGTGATCAAGCCGGCGTTTGGGGATCGCCGCGGCGAGCCCATCATCCCCGCCCAACTGAGCAGCGGCGAGAAAGAGGCGCTGATCGCTCGTTTGAAGTCGCGCCCCTGGCAAGCGGTGGGGGAGCAGTGGGAATCCGCCTGGACAGCGCCGTATTGGGGCGTGGTCAAGACCATGACCGGCAACGTTTCTTTGCGCACCTTCTTGTGCCGCAACGGAGACGATCACGAAGTGATGAGCGGTGGGCTCGCGCGCATTAACAGCGCGCCGGATGGCTTGTTCCTCTCGCTCAACACCGACCGCATCATCAAAGATGTGTGGGTACCGTCGCCCACGCCAGTGAAGGATCTGCCGTTGCCGGCAATGCCGGAGCAGCGCTTGGAAATCCGTCGCGGCGGCGTAGAGCTCCCCAGCCGCTTGTTGGACGATGTGTACTGGCTAGGGCGCTACCTTGAGCGAGCAGAAACTACCGCCAGATGGTTGCGTGCCGGATTCGAGCGCATCAGTTACGACGCGGCCGGCGAGCCGTCGATCGTCGTCGATTGCATCATTTCCACGCTGAGAAACTTGGAAATCGTCGACAGCAAACCGAATCAGACGCTGCCGCCTCCGGGTGCGCCCGATGGTGCGACTCCGAGCCGGTCGCAAGAGGAGGTGTTGGGCGCATTGCTCAGTGCGCGGGGCCTGGCCAACAACTTGCTAGCGACGTTGGAGCGTGTTCACTATCTCACTTTGGGAGCCCGCACGCGCTTGTCGCGGGACGCCTGGCACGCGCTTAGGCGTCTGAAAGCGTCGCTGGATGAATTCGAGGCATGGCGAAGCCATCCTCAGCCGCGTGTCGCCATCGAATCGTTGGATGCGCTCTTGATTCGGCTGTCAGGGGTTACCGGCACTGTACTCGATGGCATGGTGCGCGGTCACGCTTGGTTGTTCATGGATACGGGGCGACGGGTAGAGCGCAGCGTCGCAACACTGACTTTGATCAGAAATCTAGTTCCGGAAGATGTGTCGCGCCTGCACATGGAAGCATTGCTCGAAATTGCGGACAGTCTGTTGACTTACCGTTCGCGTTATTTGAGCAGTCTGCAAGCTCCCGCCGTGGTGGATCTGCTGCTCACGGATGAAACGAATCCACGAGCGGTGCGTTACCAGATCGATCGCATTGTGCGTCATTTGGAAAGTTTGCCCCGCGACAACGATGCGCTGCGCGGTCAACCCGATCGGCGCATGATCAAGTTGCAGGCCGACCTGATGACATTGGATCTTCCTAGCCTGTGCGCGGGGGATGGAGCGCCACTGCGCGAGCTGTTGGTGCAAATGGTGAACTCGCTGTATCAGTTTTCAGATGAGCTGGCGCAGCGTTACTTTTCGCATGTGGGGCAGCATCACGCGCTGTCGCCTGCTGCCTGGCCTTCTGACGACAACGAGGTGAAGTGATGCGTTACAACGTGCGCCACGTCACTCGTTACCATTACGAAGCTCAGGTTGCGCACGCGCACCACTTGGCACACTTGCGCCCACGCGAGCTGCCGACGCAGAGGGTCGAGCACAGCAGGATCGATGTTCTGCCCGTCGCGACCGCAGGCAGTTCGCATGCGGACTATTTTGGCAACATTGTAGATTCATTCGAGATTTTTGGATCACACGACACCTTGCAAGTGACCTGCACCAGTGTGGTGACCACGCTGCCCAATTCGCTCGTCAGCACCGCTTTGCTGATGAATGACAGCTGGGAACAGGCTGCAGCACAGATCGCTGCCCAGTCTTCGGACACCCGCGTTAGCGAGTACGTGTGTGTCTCGCCCTTGCTGCGCCCCGGGTCAACAGTGCGCTCCTTCGTGCGTGAAGTGTTCACGCCACAGAAGCCGCTGGTCGCCGCGGTGTTGGAGCTTTCCGAACGGATCTTCACCCAATTCAAATATGAAGTCGCCGCTACGGACGTCACAACCCCCATCAATCAAGTGCTAGGCGAGCGCCGCGGCGTGTGCCAAGATTTCGCGCACATTGCTATCGCCAGCCTGCGCGCCCTGGGCTTGGCCGCGCGCTACGTCTCTGGCTACATGGAAACGCTGCCGCCCCCGGGGCAACCCCGCTTGATTGGTGCGGATGCCTCACACGCCTGGGCCAGCGTTTACGTCCCCGGCGCAGGCTGGCTCGATTTCGATCCCACCAATAATACCCTCCCCGGGGAACGCTACGTCACCGTCGCCTACGGCCGCGACTTCAGCGACGTGAGCCCCATCAAAGGCGTAGTGCTCGGCGGCGGTGCCCACCAAATCAGTGTTGGAGTGGACGTGGAGCCGACCGCGCCGAGCCTTGGGCCGTCTTAAATTAATTCCCTCACCGGGGTTGATAGGTTTTCGTCGATGTCGGGCGGGTCGATGTGAGGAAGTCCACGGCACTCTGTGTGAGATCTCATATGCCCATATTCCCTCACCGGGGTTGATAGGTTTTCGTCGATGTCGGGCGGGTCGATGTGAGGAAGTCCACGGCACTCTGTGTGTGATCGACGCTCTCCAGCACCGAAACGAGACTCTTCTGGGAACGACTTAGCCCTGTTTTTGGGGTCACAAACACACCTTCGCCTCACGCCGCGAAGCGTTGGTCCGTGAGAATCGATTGAACGCCGCTACTGCGCCGGTAACGGCACGAGCACTCCAGCGAAACGTCGCAGCCAGTACGTCCCCTCAGGGAACATCACATTACCTAGGCCCCAACTGAAGGCT
>DATJEQ010000230.1:0-4400 GCA_035496495.1 Polyangiaceae bacterium | reverse complement strand
CAAGAACCTCATTGAGTTCGCGCAAGCCACCGGTGCTTGGCAAAGTGCGTGGTCGTAGCATTCCGGCTCCCCGCGCTTGTCATGTGCGACTCACATGCGCCAATCGATCGCCCGTGACAGTGCCGGAGCACGATGAGCTTGATAGAGGCACGCTGCGCTCCATCATTCGCGCTGCCGGCATAACGCCCGAGGAATTGATCGCGCTGCTTGAGAAGTAACGTTCACTGAAGCTGAAGCTAGGCATTCCAAAGCGTCGTCCTCCCCGCAGCAGGGGTCATAATTCATGTTATGCGACGTTCGTGCTAGGCTCCAGCACGATGAAAAGCGGGGGTTTTGTGCCGCTGGCACAGCTGGCCACCTCCGGCGGGATCTGGTTTTTCTCTTTTTCTCCACCTTTCGCTGGGGAAACTTTCGGCGCGAGCGCCGACGTCTACGACACGGAGACAGTGTTTTCGGGTGCCAATGCCAGTGATGGCCTTCCTCTTGATCGCCACCTTTGCTGCGATCGTGTCGATCTCCAGTTATCGCACGACGCGGTTCTCGTATGTTGTAGGCGAGCATTCCCTAACCATTCTTATGCGAGTCTGGGGTATCGTTCCTCGAAAGAAGAACATACCATACGACCAGATCGTGGGGGTTCGCCGGCTACTTGGTGTTTGGGAGGTGCTGCCAATCGTGTGCGGAAATTTCCCTTCTCTCTGGGGACGGTACGCACCGTCTCGAATGCTCGTTATTGAACGCACATGGCAACCTTTCCCGGTCATGATTACCCCAGACAACCCGGAGCAACTATTTGAGCAGCTAACCGCCGCAACCGCAAGACACAGGGCAATGAAATGACGTACACAACCTTCGGACGCCGAAGGATCCGCGCTAAGCTGCAAGCAGATAATCAGGGGGATGATCGATGACACAACGATCAACACTGGCGATACCGCGACGCATTGGCTTGTCAGCTTCAGCGTTCGCTTAGGCGCGAGTAGAATGCGACGCTCATATCCGCGAGAGCGCTTCCCGGATGAGAGCGAGGGTGCAAGGGAGGACGCCCCGCAAGCGGGCTCGGTAAGTGGGTGACTGGAGCCTAGTTAGTCGTCACTCGTTGACGAACCGTAAACCCCCTCATGCACCCACTCCGCAGCGATCAGCATTTCCGCCCCCGCGCTGCTGATGACGGCTTCGGGCAGTTCGATGATGTCGTGTTGCGGGTCTTTGCAGGCTTGCAGCCCGGAGAGACCGGCGTGGGTGCACAGGACTGCGGCACCGCCGGTGCGGGTGATCAGGAATTGGGGGTCCATCGAGAGTAGATCTTCGGCGCCGTACTCTGGGAATCCCTCGTAATGCGCAGCGCCTTTGTCGAACAGTCCCGCGTACTTGAGAATGTCGGCGTAGTTCGTGTTGGCGCCAGCGCCGTACAGTTTGTCGCCGTACAGAGACACGTACACGGCCGATTTGCGCTGTGCATCGGCTATTTTTGGCGCAACGGCTTGCAGCGTGCGTAGGAAGCGCTGCGCGTACTGCGCGCCTTCTTCGGGGCGACCGCACAGCGCCGCGACGACGCGTGCGATGCGCAGAAAGGCATCCACGCCGCGCATTTCACCCAGATTGAAGACAACGATTCCCGCTTCGCGCAGTCGCTGCACGACTTGCTCAGAGCCGTGCAGGCTCGCGAGCACCAGATCGGGGTGTAACGCGAGTAAACCTTCAACATCGTCGAGGTGATCGATGGAATGGGGTTTGGCAAAGCGCTGCTTTTGCCAGCCTTGGGTCATGTTGTAGTGGGTGAATGCCAGCACTCGATCGGGTTCAGCGAATTCCAACAGCAGGCCGTCGGCCACGGTGCTCGCAGAAGCGATGCGTTCGAAGTGGTTGAGCGGAACGGCGACGCCGCTGGCATCCACGATCGCTGGCTCGCCACTGCTAAGAGTCGTGTGAACGAAGTCGGCGGCGTTAAGTTTTTGCTCGACGTGTTTCGACTCAGCAGATGTTCCGCCCCCATTGACCCCCGCTAAGGTCGCCACTGCCAACGCGAAGAGCGCGGCGAACGCGTTGTACGACTGTCTCACGGTGCCCCCTGGATCTGACGAAAACCGAGCGCACTCGTTTCAATCAACTCAACGCCGTACACGCTGCGTACGTTTTGCGCCGTGATCACAGTGTTGAACGCCCCAGTCGCGACAACGCTGCCTTGTGACAGCAATGCCAACGAATCGCACCAGGCCTTGGCGTCATTGATATCGTGCAGCACCACGATCACGGTGCGCCCTTGTGCGACCAGCGCGCGCATGTGTTTGAAAAGGCTCAATGCGTGCGCGACGTCGAGCGAGGCGGCGGGCTCATCGAGTAAGATCAGGGGTGCTTGCGTGGCAAGCGCGCGAGCCAAGAGCACGCGGCGCTGCTCGCCGCCAGACAACTGAGTGAAAGGCAGCGCCGCCAATTCAACGATTTTCGTCGCAATCAGTGCCGACTCGATCGCGTCTTTGTCGCTGGCACTCGGCCCCTGAAGATCGTCTTGGTGGCAGTAGCGACCCTGGGCTACCACATCGTAAACATTGAGCGCAGCGCTCAGCTCAGAGCGCTGCGGCACATAGGCGACCAGTTGCGCGTGACCTTTGGCGCCCAGCGCGGCCAAGGATTGATCGCGATGAGTGATCTCGCCCTGATAGGTAACGAGCCCGGCGAGGGCCTTGAGCAGTGTCGTTTTCCCCGCACCATTGGGGCCCAAAATGCCGAATAACTTCGCAGTCGGTATTTCTAGGTTCAGTGACTTGAGCACGGGCTTGCCGCTCAAAGTCACTGACAGATTGCGAAGCTGCAGCGCATCAGCCATGGAGCATCGCCTGCTTGTTCTTGAGCAGTAAGAAGAGAAACACCGGGGCTCCAATCAACCCCGTGATGATCCCCAGCGGCACCTCGCCCGAAGCGGGGAGCACACGAGTCAATACGTCGCACAGCACTAAGAATGCCCCGCCGGCAATCGCTGCACTGGGGATAAGCTGTCGGTGCCCAACGCCGGTGAAAGGGCGCAGGGCATGGGGAATGATCAACCCCACAAACCCGACATTGCCGCCGACCGCCACAGCGCCCGCGGTCAAAATGGCGATCCAAATGATCACCCAGCGACGAACAAGCGGCAAATTGAGCCCCAGGCTTTGTGCCTCTTCTTCGCCGGTAAGCAGTAGATCGAGTGGCTTGGCCCAAGTCCACGCCATGAGGGTACCGATCAAAGCCAGCGGCAGGATCAACAGCACCTGGCGCTTTCCACTGCCACCCACGCCGCCCAATGTAAACGCTACGACAGCGCGCCCCAGATCCCAGGATCCTTGCGCCAAGGTGGTGACGAACGAACTGATGCTCAGAAACAGGGAAGAGAGCAGAAAACCCGCTAGCAGCACTACCAGTAGATCGCGCGTCATTTTTGTGACGGCCGCCAAGATCCCGAGCGACAACAATGCGCCGAGCATGCAACCGATGGGCAGCAGCATTTCCGCTGCCAGCCAAGCCGGCGCGTGGGCCACGCCCGTCCCGAGCAAGAGTAACGCGATCTGGCCGCCCAAGCTGGCGCCTGCGGTTGTGCCGATGACGGATGGGCTCGCCAGCGGGTTGCGAAATAGGCCTTGCACCAATACGCCACCGACCGCCAAAGAGCCACCCGCGAGGAACGCAACTGCGACGCGATAACCTCGCAACTCCAGCAACGTTGCGCGCAGCGCTGAGTTCGATAATTCACCGTGGCCCAGTGCCAACCCGAGCAGTCCACAGGCCGCGGCAAACCCCACAAGCAGGGCGATCAGCAGCGGAAAACGCAGCATGCGGGGCGACATAGGAGCGCTCTTTTATAGGGGCAAAGTGGCCTTGTGCCCAGCGATCGCGACGCACGTGCCCTGGTGCTTGGCACAAGGTGGCAGTGCTGGGGCCAAAGCGCGCGCCAAGTGCTTGAAAGCTGGAGTTGTCGATCTGGCCAAATGTGGCACGAGTCGTGTAAAGCAAGACTTCAAGATGCGCGCGCGAATCCGGGAGCACCTCACTCTCCGTTGGCTGCGATCTGTGTCGCTCGCGGCTGGGCTATTCGCGGGGCTCACGCTGTGCTCTTGCGGCAGTGACGCTCCGCAAAGCGCTGCCCCGTCGTGGCACGAATTTCGGTCCGGATTCCAGGGGGGGCTGTTGTTGTCGGTGTGGGGCCACTCGCCGGATGACGTGTGGGTTGTAGGCGGAAGACCCGGGGCCACCGCGGTGCTCCACGGCACTCGCGACACGCTCCGCGCCGTCGACAACCCAGGCCAGCAAACGGCGTGGTGGGTGTGCGGCTTGGGCAATCGCGTGGCCATCGTGGGTGAAGGCGGGCTGGTGATGATCGAGAGCAGTCCCGGTGAATTCGAGCGCATCGACGTGGGCATCGATTC
>DATJEQ010000229.1:0-23302 GCA_035496495.1 Polyangiaceae bacterium | reverse complement strand
CGTACGAAGTGATCGTCAAGGCCGTCGATGAAGCGGAAGCTCTCGCCAAGGCCCGGGCCCGTCTGACACGCCGATGGAAGAGGCATGGTTACGCGGGGCCGCTGCACTTCGCCGTGGAGGTCATGTGAGCCACCGAGACGCCATGAAAAAGTCAAACGCCGAGCGCCGACGCCTTGCCGCGAGGCGGAGAGCGATCAGATCTTGGCTCGACGATTACGAAGTGACGGCGTTGAACCGTCTCGACGTCCGCGATGCGACACTGATTGAGTGGACATGGCGCGCACTGAAGCGTCATGAGGGGGCGTGACCGATTGCATCGGCGCCGGTGAGGGTGGCTACGGTCACCCCACCGGCAAGCCCGTGTAGAAGAAGGCAGCCCTCCGTTGGGCACCTGAGTGAAAACCTCAACCCTAGCCACCTATGGTGGCGGTTGATGCCCAGGTTCACAGTGACGATCGCCTACCGAGAACCGATGTTCGAACGGTATCGCCGCCGAGGACGAACGCTGTACACGAGTTGCTTCGGTGTGACCGCTGAAACCGATGACGCCGCCGTTGGCATTGCTCTGGCAGTGTTTCGCCGGATTGAGATGTTGTCCTCGGTTGGATGGCGCCGAGGGATCGAAGTTGTGACGGTGGTTGAGGGTGCGAACAGCGATGCTATTGAACACCACCACCTCCCACCCAGGCTGCCGAGCAAGCCCTCCTGACGTCTGCGATTAGGTCGGCGTGTTGCTGTTGCCGCCGTTCCTGGCGCCCACGTCAGCGCCTTGGTTTGCCGAATAAACCAAACTTGACCTGTGGCGCCTCGGAGCCCTTCGACCTTGAAGAGCCCAACCAGTTGATTCGATTATCAGAATGGCGGAGGAGAAGGGATTCGAACCCCTGGTAGAGTTTCCCCTACGGCGGTTTTCAAAACCGCTGCCATCGACCACTCGGCCACTCCTCCGCTGTCCGGGATACAAGCTGGCGCGCAGTGGTGCAACCGTGGCCAATGCTGATTGTATGTTCAGATAACCGAGCAGCGCTCATCCTGGTGATTCGGGGGCAAACCTTGCGCAGGGCCCCCCTTGCGAGTAGCTTCCGCCGCCCGTCCCTAAAGGAGCGAAATGGCCCGCGTTACCGTTGAAGATTGCCTTGAGCAAGAAGAGAACCGTTTTGCGTTGGTGGTGCTGGCTGCGGCACGCACTCGGCAACTGATGAAGGGCAACAGGCCGCTCGTTCGCTGTGACAACAAGTGGGCGGTTGCAAGCTTGCGCGAGATCGCTGCCGGCAAGGTGCGTTATCACCGCAACAGCGAAGAAGTCGTGCGCGAGTGGCTCAGCGAGCTCGATCCCGAAACGATTTGAAGCCGCGCGCTTTGGCGCTGCATTCAGTTGCAAGCGCCGCGGACTTAGGCGCAACCGCTGTTTACGAAGACGCGGCCTATTACAGTAAGGCGTACCGAAACAGGCGCCGCGACGTTGAGTACTACGTCGCGCTGGCGTTGCGTTGCAAAGGTCCAGTGCTCGAATACGGCGTGGGCAATGGTCGCGTTGCGCTGGCTGCGGCTCAGGCTGGAGCAACCGTGGTGGGGGTCGATCATTCAGCCAGCATGCTCGACGACTTCAAAACAAAGCTTCAGCAGCAGCCCCGTGAAGTGCAGCGACGCGTGCGGCTGAAAAAGGGCGACATGCGCCGCACACGCTTGAAACAGCGATTCAACCTCGTGATCGCGCCGTTCAACGTGGTGCTGCATCTATACAGCCAAATGGACGTCGAAGAATTCTTTGCACGCGTTCGTGAGCACTTAACGCCGCACGGGCGCTTGGTGTTTGACTTCTCGCTGCCCCGCGTCGCTGAACTCACGGTCGACCCAAAGAAGACCTATGGTTCACCGCGGTTTCGTCACCCCACGCACGGCGGGATCGTAAAGTACAAGGAACGCTTCGAGTATGACTCACTGCGGCAAATCCTGTTGTGCCGTATGGAGTTCACGCCGGTTGATGGCTCGCCTGCGTGGGAGGTGCCGCTCACGCACCGCCAATTCTTCCCGGAAGAAATGCGGGCTCTGTTGCGTCACAACGGCTTTACCTGGCAACAATGGACAGCGGATTTCAGCGATCATGCACCGGACGCTGACACGGATTCGATTGTGATCAGTTGTGCAACAAAGCCTCCGCGAATTCACGCGTAGGCAAATCGTTCACAACTCGACCTGGGCGCCAATTTCCATCACGCGATCAGGCGGGATCTTGAAGAACTTCGTGGCGGACTGAGCATTGCGCGCCATCAAAGCAAAGAGCCCAGCACGCCAACGCGCCATTCCTGGTCGGTCGGTGACGATCAAATTTTCGCGACCCAAGAAGAACGTGGTGTGCTCCAGCGAGTGGATGATGCCGGCGCGCGCGAGTAACTTCGGCACATCCGGCTTCTCAATGAAGCCGTAGTGGCCGGTAATGCGGCGGAAGCCGTGGGCCAACTCTTCGACCTGGTAGCGATCGGCGCTCGAAACCCGCGCGCTGTCGTCGTACACGATGGTGAGCAACACGATATTCTGATGCACCACATGGTTGTGCACGAAGTTGTGCAGCAGTGCCGGAGGCGTGCCGTCGCGGCTGCCGATCATGAACACCGCCGTGCCCGGGGCGCGTGCAGGGCGCTCCACGTGCATCAGATCGAAGAATTCATCGAGTGGCAGCAGTTGCTCTTGGAAGCGCTGGAACAACAATGCGCGCCCGCGTTTCCAGGTGACCATGATGGTGAAAATGGCGGCGCCCAATGTGAGCGGGAACCAGCCGCCGTCGCTAATCTTCGAAGTGTTCGCAACCGCGAAACACGCTTCAGGGGCCAAGAACAAGACCGTGATGGCCAGAGCGCGCGGCAAGCTCCAACCCCAGCGATCGCGCGCCATGAAGTACGCGAGCACCGTGGTGATCAACATCGTGAGCGTTACGGCTACGCCGTACGCAGAGGCAAGACCCTGTGAGCTTCGAAAGCCGAGCACCAAGCCAATCGTGGCCACCATGAGCAACGCATTGACGAACGGCACGTAGATTTGACCGCGTTCTTCCACTGATGTGTGCTGCACGTCAAAGCGCGGCAAGAAGCCGAGCATGGTGGCCTGGCTGGTCAGCGAATAGACACCGGAAATCAGCGCCTGCGAGGCGATCACGGTTGCCAGCGTGGAGAGCACCACCATGGGGTAGAGCGCCCAGGAAGGCACCATTTGGAAAAATGGGCTCTCCGCGGCGCTCGGGTCGGCGATCAACAGCGCGCCCTGACCCAGATAGTTCAATGACAGCGCGGGGAACACTAACGCGAACCACGCGAGCTGGATCGGTTTGCGACCGAAGTGCCCCAAATCCGCGTACAACGCTTCGCCCCCGGTCACTGCCAGAAACACTGAACCCAAGGTGATCATCCCTTGCGCGCCGTGCTCACTGAGAAACGCAATGGCGTGAGTGGGGATTGCGGCAGTCAGCACATAGGGATGCTCGAATATGTTGACTAGCCCAATGAGGCCAATCGAACAGAACCACACGAAGGTGATCGGCCCGAACATGGCGCCAATACTGCTGGTCCCGCGCTTTTGCACCGCGAACAGACCAATCAGGATGGCGATCGTGATGGGAATCACCAGGAAACCCAAATTCGGCGCTGCGACTTTTAAGCCTTCCACCGCACTGAGCACCGAGATGGCCGGCGTGATCATGCCGTCGCCATAAAGCAATGCGGAGCCGAACAACCCGAGTAGCACCAGCAGCAGGGCGCGGCGTGAGTTACGCTCACCCCCGGTGACCAGCGCCATCAACGCCAAAATCCCGCCCTCACCTTTGTTGTCGGCGCGCAGAACGTACAGCGTGTACTTGATGGTGATGATGATGGTGAGCGACCAGAAGATCAGGGAGAGCACCCCCAAGACGTTCGCGGAGGTGGCGCGCACCGCGTGCTCGCCATGAAAGCATTCGCGCACCGCGTACAGGGGGCTCGTGCCAATATCGCCGTAGACGATGCCCAGGGCCCCCAGCGACAGCTTGAGCAGGGAGCGGTTGCCGTTGATGCCGTGCGAACTCGTGTCGTTTGGGTGTTGCACCGTGTTGCACCAAAAGGCGGTACTGAACCAGGAGACTCGATCAGCGCGAACGCAGCAGGGTGAAGAAGCGCCTGAACGCTACTCCAATTGGTTGCCCGTAGCGCAAGAAATCCCAGCTGTTTCTGGGTGTTTCCTCTTGTTTCGGCAGAGATTCGGCTGGGTTTTTGGCCGGAGGCCGCGCCTTAACGCAAGCATGGTAAGTATTTTCTTATGTGAAAGAGGGCTTTCGGCGGGCGGGCGGGCGCTGGACCAGGGGCGGCGCCCCTTGCGCCGTCTGCCGCTCGCACTTAGCTTGCACTGGAACATCTGCTGAAAGCCATGGCCGAAACGGACTTTTACCGCGAGCTCGGTGTTGCGCGCGGCGCAAGCAGTGACGAGATCAAGAGCGCGTTCCGCAAGCTCGCGGCCAAACACCACCCCGACAGAAACCCCGGTGACAAGAAGGCGGAAGATCGTTTCAAGGCCATCAATCGCGCGTACGAGGTGTTGGGCGATAGCAAGAAGCGGACGCTGTACGACGAATTCGGCGAGGTGGGGTTGCGCGAAGGCTTCAACGCGGAGCAAGCCCGTGCCTACCAGCGTTACCAACAAGGTGGCTTTGGCGGCGGCGGCGAAGGGGTGCGGCTAGAAGATCTCTTCAGCGGCGCAACCGGCGGCGGCATTGGGGATTTGTTCGGTGAAATGTTCGCAGGGCGCTCACGACGTCGCGGGCCGCGGCGAGGCTCAGACCTCACCGGCAGCGTGACGGTGGATTTCGTTGCCGCAATTGAGGGCTCAAGCGTGAAAATGCGCATGCAAGATGGCGCGGAAGAAGTGACGGTGCGTATCCCACCCGGTGCAGGTTCTGGCGATAAGGTGCGGGTGACTGGCCACGGAGCACCGGGAGGGAATGGTGGCCCCGCGGGCGATCTGCTGCTCACCATCGAGATCACGCCGCACCCTTATTTCCGTCGCGAGGGCTTGGATTTATATTTGGATTTGCCGATCACTCCGGGTGAAGCGTACCGCGGCGCGAAAGTGAAAGTTCCGGCGCCCGGTGGGCAAGTCACCTTGAGCGTGCCCAAAGGCGCGCAGAGCGGTCAGGTGGTGCGGCTCAAAGGCAAAGGGGTCAAGCGTCAGGCGAAACAGGGGGACTTGTTCGTGCGATTCTTGATCCAATTGCCACGCGACCAATCCACGGAGATTGAGCAGGCTGTGCAGGCGCTGGACGAGGCACTGGGCGGCGACGTGCGCGCAGAAATCAAACTGTGAAACAGCTGCAAAGCCAGCTGCCTGCGCGCTGGGGGCGGTTCAGTTGCTGTGACCTTGCGCGCTGCTGCGAATTACGGATTCCGCGGATAGTTCTGCCTGCGGCAATCGCGCGCCCGTTATGTTGTCGTAACGGGCAAGCTCAGCCGCTGTGCGTCGCAAAGCCGCGTGTCGTTCGTGGAACGGCAAGAAGCTGGATTTGAACCCAGCCATGATCATGGACTTGATGTCGGAGAAGGGCACACGCATCTTGGTGTGCACGAGCCACAACTCCTTGCTCACGGTGGTGTCGGTAATCAGCCGGTTGTCGGTATTAATGGTAACGCGCAACCCCAAGTCAAAATATAATTTCAACGGATGGTGGCTCAAATCGCGCACCGCCCCCGTTTGCACGTTGCTGGAAGGGCAACATTCCAAAGGAATGCGGTGATCGTTCATGTAGTGCAGTAGATCCCCATCTTCGCGTAGGCGCACGCCGTGCCCAATGCGATGCGCGCCGCAAATGTGAATGGCTTGCGCAATGGACTCAGGCCCGTAGGCCTCACCTGCGTGAATCGTGCAGTTGATGTTATTATCGCGCACCAATTGAAAAGCGGCGCGATGCTCTTTGGCAGGGTAATCCTCTTCCGCGCCGGCGAGATCGAATCCGACCACGCCGCGGTTCTTGTACGCAACAGCCAGCTCCGCCATTTCGTAGGAAGCTTCCGCCGAAATGTTGCGGATACCGCACAAGATCACGTTGGATTTGATGCCGTATTGTTCGCGGGCGCGCCGCAAACCGTGAAGCACCGCCTCCACGACTTTGGTCAGCTTGAGGCCCGCACGCGTATGCAGCATGGGCGAATAGCGCACCTCCATGTACCGGACATTTTCTTGGTGGGCGTCTTCCGCTAACTCGAAAGCGATGCGCTCCAGCGAATCTTCCGTTTGCATCACCGAAAGGGTGATGGCAAAGCCGCGCAAGTACTCCACCAGCGAGCCGAAATTCTTGCCGCAACCGATGGCTTCGAACAGTCCCGCCAAATCCCGCGCGGGCAACGCGACGCCATCCTTTTCCGCGAGCTCAAGGATCGTCTTCAGCCGCAAGGAGCCGTCCAAATGGACGTGCAAATCCGTCTTAGGCAGCGACTCAAAGACACTCAACGGAACTTCAAGAAAACCAGAACTGCGTTCAGCCTGTGATTGGTTCGCCATTTCGCACTGTACCACACGGGCACCGGCCACGCCGCTGCACCGCAAATTTTGCGGAATTTGCCGCGCTAGGCGTTGGTTCAGAGCGCCCGCGCGACACCCGAGTCGGTGGCTCCCGGGTTGTTTCAAATATGAAAGACGGGGTGGGTATCTTGCAATGCCGGGTCCGTCAGCGCGGCCTTGGTCTAGCTCGTAAGTGCTCGATCTTTGGGTGATCCATTCTGAAACAGTGCTTGGCATGGACCCTGCTTCGCTCCAGCCGGGCAAGGCATCATGACCAAAGGCGAAGCGGCAAATATTAAGGCGTTCGAAACTCCGCTTCCCGATCAACATGATGGGTCTCACGCGGGGCGTTTAGAGATGGAGGCTCAGCAGCTGTACGCTGAGTTCGATGACCCCGCCGATCGCCTGACCGTGTGCGAACTGCCCCGCAAGAGCTTGCGGCCGTAGTCAATTGTTTTGGGCTGTGCTGTTTTGGGCTGTGCGCCCTTTGAACAGGATGGCGCATGCGACGAGTAGCACGAGCGCGGAGAATACAGGGCCGGGGATGCCGGTGGAGCCGTCGCCTTGGGCGGCACGGTCGAAGGCGTCGCGCCAGGCGGTTTCGTTTTCGTTGCGGGTGCCGATGAAGCGCTCGGGGCCGACGTAAGTGGTGGGAAGGCCCTCGAAACCAACCGCGCGGATCAAGGCGTCGTCTTCGTCGAGGTGGGCCTGGGTGCTCGGCGCCGTTAGGCAATCTTTGAATTGTTGTGCGTCCAGCCCCATGGCTGCGGCTGTCCGGGGGCCCACTTGTGGATCCAATTCAACTTCCACCAACCGATCGGCCATTTCGTTACCGCGCCCTGCCAGTTGATCGGCGCAGATCACGGCCCTTGCGGCGTCTTCTGCATATTCGTGTTGGGGGAGCGGTGCATGCTTGCGCACAAAGTTAACTTTGCCCGGGTAGCTTTTGATCAACTTCTGAAGCAGCGGGTGCAATCGACGACAATGCGGGCATTGCAGATCTTCGAATTCGACAACATTGATCATGCCCGGCTTGTACAAGGCACGAATCCGCGCTGGCACTGCCGGCAATGGGCGCGCCACGTTCCACGTGGGCGGGGCCGCAATGAACACTGCCGCAAGGCACAACCATGCGGCATTGGTGATGCCGGCTCTTTGGGGCTCGCGCGGTGACGTGGTGGCCCGGTAGAGCAACAATCCGACTGCTGCGAGTGCAATTGCGGTGCTGTCCGTCACCACACACAACCAGCAGAATGCTTTGACTACCCAAGCTTGATAACTCAAGAGCGACACGCCCGCGGCGCCGCCAATGCCCAACAGACCGCACAACACGGCGTAACGCGTGGGCGAGGGCCGAGCTTGGGTCCAGAAGGTGGCTCCAAATACGAAACCAAACGCGAGCAAACCGAACAGCGGCAGTGAAATGTAGGGGCTGTCAAAATAGTAGGCGAGTGGCGTTCGTCGCAGGGTGTCGCAGCCAGACTGCGCGGCGCAGAAGGATGAATCGAGCGGATTGACGTAATAGGCGTACAGCGCCGCGCTGGCCCCTAGCGCCAGCAAGAGCAGCGTGCGTGTTACGATAAGCCAGTTGCGGGGCACCGAATCAACCTAGCGGGAGCCGCGCTCAGCGACAACAGTAGGCAGAAAGTGCCGTTTCGGGGGCGCTGGCTTGGAACATCCATGCGAAAGCGAAGTAGCCGAAAGTGGTCAATCCGGGCTATGACCGCGCAATGAGTAGTAAATTGCCCACTTCAACTGAAGTGGTTGCCCTGCTGAAAAAAGAGGGCCGCCCCATGCACATCGGGGAAGTCGCCGCAAAGGCACAGGTGCGCAAAGACCTGCGTCGGCGCTTCGCGGACTTGATGGAGGACTGGGCGCGCCAGGGCACGATTGCAAGCCTGGGCGGCGGGCGATATCGCGCGCCAACAGCGGCCCCCCAACGCAGCAGCGAGCAGGGTTGGCAAGGGCAGATCCAGGTTAATGCCAAAGGCTTTGGCTTTGTAGCGGCCGTAGGCCACGATGACGTGTTCGTGCCGGCTGAGGCGTTGGGGCCCGCCTTGCACGGCGACACCGTGCGTGTGGTCGTGGTGCGCAAGACGGCGCGCGGGGTGGAAGGGCGTGTTGACGGTGTGGTCAAACGACGCAATCCGCGCATTGCTGGCACACTGATAATTCGCAAAAAACATGCCTGGTTGGAGCCAGACGACGCTCGGGTGCGTGGGCCGATCGCGGTGCACAGTGGGCACGAATCCGCCCGCGATGGATCGGCGGCGGTGGTGGAGATCACACGCTTTCCCGCGACGCATGACGAGAACCCCGAAGGAAAAGTGATATCCATTTTGGGTGAGCCGGGTGATCCGCGCGTTGAGGTCAAGAAGATCTTGCTGCGGGAACAAGTCGAAGAGGAGCACCCGGAAGCGGCGATCCGCGAAGCAGAGCGGGTTGCGCGACAAACGGCGTTCGTGCCCAGCTCGCAGCGCAAAGATTTGCGCGATGTTCCTTTCTTGACCATCGATCCGGAAGACGCGCGCGATCACGACGATGCGATCTGCGCAGAGCGCCACGGTGACGGTTTTCGTGTGTACGTTGCCATTGCGGATGTCAGCGAGTACGTGCAGCCGGGGAGCCCGCTTGATGAAGAAGCGTTGAAGCGCTCCTTTACCTTGTATTTGCCGGATCGCGCGGTGCCCATGTTGCCTTCGGCGCTCGCCGGCAACGTGTGTTCGCTGCTGCCCGATAGAGATCGCCTAGCGTTGTGTGTCATCGTTTCGTTGGACGCCGAAGGCACGGTGCGCAAGGTCGAAATCACGGAAGCGGTTATTCGCGTTGCAGCCTATCTGACTTACGGTGGGGTCGCGTGCACACTCGGTTTCACGGAGAAACCTGGACCGAACAACGCCGCGGACGCGTTCAAGAAAGATCTGAAAGTCTTAGACGAGATCGCTCGCAAGCTGCGCACTGCGCGCCTGCGCCGCGGCGCATTGGATTTGGATCTGCCAGAAGCCAAATTGACGCTTGATCCGCAGACGGGGATCCCCACTTGGGTAGGCCGACGTGCACAAGATCCGGGTGTGAAGCGGGCTTACCAGGTCGTGGAAGAATTTATGTTGCTCGCCAATGAAACGGTGGCGCGCTGGCTCTCGGGCAAGAAATGCCCAGCGATTTACCGCGTTCACGGCAAACCCGATGAAACCAAGTTGGATCGACTTGGCGAGGTTTGCACCCAGCTCGGCATTGGGTTGGATTTGAGCGAGCTTTCGGAAGCGGCGGGCGTGAGTCGCTGGCTTGCGAAGTTGAAGAAACACCCGCGCGGCGCCGTGATCGAAGGCCTGTTGCTGCGCTCCTTGAAGCAAGCCGTGTACGACACCAACAATATCGGCCATTTTGGCTTGGCCTCAGGCGCGTATTTGCATTTCACGTCACCCATTCGCCGCTATCCGGATCTGTTGGTGCATCGCACCGTGAAGCACCTGCTGCGCGGTGGTTCCATTGACGAGAGCCCTTCAGCGATTGAACAGTTGCAGATGACGGCGACACTTGCGAGCGGCAGAGAGCGTGCAGTGATGCAGATCGAGCGCGAAGTCGTGGATCTGTACCGCGCCATCGTGATGAAAGATCACATCGGCGAAAGTTTCGACGGCACGGTGAGCGCCGTTGTGGGCACGGGGGTTTTTGTTGCGCTGGACGATCCGTTCGTCGATGTGTTGGTACGCTACGAAGCGCTGGGCCCCGACCATTACGAACTGGACGACATGGCGCTCACCGCCGTGGGCCAGCGCTCGGGCGACAAAGTCATGGTTGGCGATCGCATGCGCGTCGAAATCATCGACGTCGCGCTTTTGCGTCGCAGTGTGTACGGGACTCGAGTGATCCCTGCCGAGCTACTCAGAAGATTCAAGAACGATCTGCGAGTGGCCGACACAAGCCGGGCTTCAACAAGAATAGGCCCCCACAGGGTGGCGCCCCCAAGCACGGCAAGCAGGGTGGCCATGATCGTCATGGCGCAAGGGGTCAGCCCGGTGCGAAGCGTCGCGGCCGGCGTTAATGTTGGGATTGGCAAATCAAGCAGCGGCTTTGGGTGCAGCCTTCGGGGGCGACGCAGATGCCGAGTTTGCCCGGCGCGAATTCGCAGGTGTCTCCGTCGTGCTCACAGCGCTTCGGGGTAGATTCCCTTTTTAGATCGCCGCGTGCGCAGCTTGTCGCAACGATCAATGCGATGAACAGCGCCGCTAAGGACGCGCTGCGGCTCATGGTGGATTGCGCGCCGTGATGAACCAGGTGCTGGAGGGTGCCCACACGCCGTCTGCTCGAAGGTGAGGGTTAAAAACATTTCGCAATGCAGCGATCACCCGATCTTTTCGCTTTGCTCCCTCTTCTCCTGCGAGCCGAATGATTTCCCCCGCGGGGCCAAGATCCATGCCGAAGGCAATGGCTTCATCGACGTCGCGCCCGATGCAAATGTCCGTGTCGAAGCGCTCGAAGGTCACTCGATCAAATCCGACACCCACGAGCATGCTGCTGACCAGATCGGGCCCCGCCATTGAAAAGGGCCCAGGGCCACAGTGCACTTGATCCGTCTCTTGGTGGGAAACCACGGGAACCAGCTCCTTCACGCACAGCTCAGCTTCGTGAAGCCACGGATTGTCTTCGCGCTTGCGCCAGACGATCTGGGTGAAGGTTGCCCCCGGCCTCAATGATTTGCGAATGTTGCGCATCGCCGCCCCCGGCAAGTTGAAGAACATCGTGCCGAAGCGCGCGAAGGCATAATCATACGGCCCACGCAGATCGTCCTGCTGCACGTCGGCCACGAAGAATGAGGCGTTGTTCACCTGCTGTGCCTGCGCCTCGTCATTTGCCAAGGCGATGAAATTCGCTGCGCAATCGACGCCTACAGCGCGACCTTGCGGCCCCACCTGCTGTGCAATCCTCAATGTGCTGTCCCCAAAGCCGCAGCCGATATCGAGCACCTGCGATCCTTCTCTATGCGGATGGCGCAAAAGGCACTCATCACTGTGCCCCGCCAGGCCCGACACCAGCAAATGCTTGTAGCGATTGAACTTCGTGAACAGCACGGTGTTCCATGCTTCGACGACGACGGCATTGTCGGAAGGATCGGCCATGATGCAGAGATTGTGACGGCGAGCGGCAAGGGGGTCAATGCGCACTTTGACAAGGATTGTTCAACACCTTGCGTTACGCTACCAACACGCGTTGCCGTGCCAATGGTGAGACGCGTTCGTCGGGGGTGAGGATACCGCGGAAGTTGAGCGGATCGCTGGCCGAGACGTGCAAAGCGGGGCCTTGGGGTTTACGGCGTGTGGTGCGCAAAAGGGAGACGGCTTCGGGCAACGCATATTGTTCGCCTTCGAAACCGGTGACGAAACGACCGCCGCGCACTTCGCCGCGCGCTTCCAAAGTGCGCAGCACGCGCAACAGATCGCGCCAAAAGAACGGCTGCTTTTCGCGCAGCAGCGTGCGACGGAACACCACGCCTGTGCGTCGCAACAGCTGCTTTGCTACCATCTCAATCGCGTTCATGTCGGGCAGCTCGCGGGGCAAGAGGCTCCAGCGGCCGGCAACCGGGACACGGTGTCGTCTGCGCGAGGCGGGCACAATCAACGAGCGCAGGCCGGCGTACGAGTCGCAGGTGATTAACCCGCGAGCCACCAATTCCCCGAGCCCCACTTCGAGTTGCGCCTCCAGCAAATGCGCTGCGCGTCCGAGCTCCTGCGAAAACATCGCGCCCCGCTGTTGCAACACGGAATAGATAATCTTTGCGTTGCCAGTGAGAGACTCTGTTTCCGGCGCGCTCGCGAGCGACACCCAGGCGCTCAATTGTTCACGAGGCAGCAGGCAAATCGGTGTGGTGCGGATCGGCGTTGCAGTGCTGCCCCACAGCCGCGCCCATGCGACTTGCCCCGAAAGCGTCAGCCCATCGAGCCAATCGCGCCGATAGTCCTGTACCCGGGCGGGCAGTACGCTGCCTTCCCACGCCGCGGCCGGCACTTCGAAGCCCGCGAGCTGCGAGACGATTTCCAGAGTACCGCGCGGGCCCTCCAGTCGACTCTCCGCTTCCACATGTTGCCACGATGAAAGAAAGCGCAGAAAATCTGCGGCACTCACCGGCTCAATTTCTTTGCGCAGTCGATCCAGCGTGTAGCGGTGGATGCGCGCGAGCAGCCGCCGGTTGCACCAACCCTGCCGACCTTCAAAGCGGCCGCGTAACACGACCCCTTCGCTCTCCAATTCGACGAGCAATGGATCATCGCTGAAAATGGGGCCCAGTGCTTCCAGCCGTCCACGCAGGATTTCTTTCGGCTCGCGCGAGGCTTCGGTGGCAAACCAGCGATTGCCTTCCAGCACGACCCGCCCAGCGCTTTGCAAATCACGCAACCAATGACCCCACGGTTCCGCTTCTTGCACCGTGACGTAACCCATCCACTGCAACGCCTCGTGCAGCTCCTCCGCATTTGCGGGCGATGGCCACGCCTCCTCTTTCACGCGCGCGATCGCTTCCGGATCGAGGGCGCCCAATTCATCGGCCGTTTTCGCATCCAGCGTGCGACGCGAGATCACCGCTTGCGTGCGGCGTTCTTCCAGTGGTGCGTCATCCAAGAACGCGTAGGGTTGCGCCGCCAGAATTCCCTGGGCAAACGCAGAAGGCTCCGGGGTGTCGACCGCGATGCGTTCAATGCGCCCTTCTTGTAAGTCGCGCAGCACCTGCAAAAAGCCATCGACATCCATCGCTTCGTGCAGACAATCTTCCACCGTCTGCCGCACCATCGGGTGCTCCATGGGCACCGTCAAATCTCCAGGCGGCAAGTTCTCCCCGCAGGCCACCACATCCGGGAAAGCGGCCGCCAACAGATCGTCGGCCCGCATGCGGATCAACGCGGGCGGCGTCTTTTTGCCGGCGCGCATGCGCTCGATCAACAGCGCGCGCGATACGTTCCAGCGCCAGCGTGTCTTGAACATGGGAGCGGCGAGCAAGGCCTGAATCAACAGATCCCGCGCGGTGTTCGCGTTCAGATAGTCGAACACCTCGCTCAGCGGAAAACTGTGCTGCGGCCCCAAGGAAAGAATGATCGCTTCTTCATTGGCGGCCGCTTGCAGCTCGAAACCAAAGCCGCGACAGAATCGCTTACGCAGCGCTAGTCCCCAGGCGCGATTGATGCGGCCGCCAAAGGGCGCGTGCACCACCAGCTGCATGCCCCCCGTTTCATCGAAAAAACGCTCTAAAATGACGCGCTTCTGCGTGGGCACTGTGCCGAGCACCGCACTGCCGGCCTGCATGTAGGCGCGCAGTTGGCTTTCAACCGGCTCACCCAAGCTGCTGACTGTGATCGGCTCGCGCTGCAGTGCCGCCTCGCGTACTTCGCAGATTTGATGCGCCAGCTCGCGGGTACGTGCGGGGGCCTCGCCCAACCAAAAGGGAATTGTGGGCGGCGCGCCCTGAGCGTCGGCGACGCGCACAGTTCCCGAATTCACCCCCAAAATACGCCAGGACGTTGCACCCAGTTGAAAGATGTC
Organism: Polyangiaceae bacterium; assembly: GCA_035496495.1. Classification (GTDB taxonomy): domain Bacteria; phylum Myxococcota_A; class Polyangia; order Polyangiales; family Polyangiaceae; genus SZUA-265. The sequence goes on along the minus strand of DATJEQ010000229.1, from coordinate 9,256 downwards.
GCCCTCGGACGATTCAATTGCAAAATCTTCATTCAAGGTGCCAATGAAGGTGCCCTCCGGCTCAAGCAGCACCTGATAATCCGCATTGTCGGCAATGGCTCCGCCCGACGTGATCGCCGTCAGTCGTGCCCGCTTGGTGGCGCGCAGCTTGTTGTGAACGCCGTCGCGGTGCAGCAGACTCCAGCGCCCCGCGCTGTGCAGCGCAATCACCTCTTCAAATTCTTGCTGCGAAAGATTGCGGTACGGCCAGGCGCGACGCAGGGTGCTGAAAAGCAATTGCTCGTCCCACACTTCAGGGACGCACGCGGCAACCACCTGCTGGGCCAAAATGTCGAGCGGCTGACCCGGTTGCGCAGTGCGATCCAAGAGGCGCGCCTCAACGCTGCGCAACAGGGCAACGGCTTCCACCATTTCATCCAAGGTGAGCGGGAAGATGCGCCCTTTGGGTGTGCGATTTGCCCCGTGGCCCGCGCGCCCTACCCGCTGAAGCAAGGTGGCAATGGCGCGCGACGCGCCAATTTGGATCACCAGATCCACATCTCCGATATCGATACCCAGCTCCAAAGAAGCAGTGGCCACCAGCACTTGCAGCTTGCCCGCTTTCAGGCGCTGCTCCGCATCGTGCCTGCGTGCGGCCGACAGGCTGCCGTGGTGGCAGGCAACCTTGTCTTCTTCAAGCCGCGTTGCAAGACGCGCCGCGATGCGTTCGGCCATGCGCCGCGTGTTGACGAACACCAAGGTGGTGCGGTGCTCGCGCACCAGGGTCGCAACCCGCTCGTAAATTTCATCCCACACTTCGTGCGAGCACACAGCGGACAGCGGCGACGGTGGCACCTCGATCGACAGATCCATCTGGCGCAAGTGCCCAATGTCGACCAATTCGCAATCCCGCCCCTCACCCACCAAGAAACGCCCCACCTCATCGAGCGGCTTCTGGGTTGCGGAAAGGCCGATGCGTTGCAGCGGGGGCGCGCCCGGGCCGTGGTGTTCGGCGCACAAGGCCTCCAATCGCTCGAGCGAAAGGGCTAGGTGAGAGCCGCGCTTGTCGCGTACAAGTGCATGAATTTCATCAACAATTACCGTTTTCACGGTGCGCAGAATGCGCCGGCCGCCGTCGGAGGTGAGCAGGATGTAGAGCGACTCCGGCGTGGTCACCAAGATGTGCGGCGGCTTCTTGAGCATCGCGGCGCGCGCTTTGGCTTCGGTGTCACCCGTGCGCACCAGCGCGCGGATCTCCGGCAGCATTGGATCGAGCGCGCGGATCTCCGCCAGCGGTTTTTCCAAATTCTTTTGGATGTCGCTCGCCAGCGCCTTGAGCGGCGAGATGTACAGCACCTGCGTTTGTCCCGGCAACGTGTCGCCTTCGCTCAGCAAGTGATCGATGGCCGACAGAAATGCAGCCAGCGTCTTGCCCGACCCGGTCGGTGCCGCGATCAATGTATTGTGCCCCGCGCGGATCTTAGGCCAGCCCTGTTGCTGCGGAGCAGAGGGCTCACCCAGGGCGCTTGCAAACCACTGCCGCACCGCAGGTTGAAAGGGGGCAAGGGCAGAATGCATGGTGACCGGAACTGAGAGCTTAGTACCCCGCGGTGAGATTGGCATCCGGCAGCAGCACAGGGGGGTAAGTGTGCTTCATCTCGTCGTCGCTGCGATAATAACCATTCTGCAACATGCGCCAGGTGCCAAGGCGCTCGCTCAATTTTTTCAGCAGGGTCGGTGAAGCCGCTGCAATATCGTGCATTTCCCCCGGGTCGCCTTGGAGATCGAAAAGAAAGGTGCGCTCCGCTCGCCGGTCGTAGATCAGCTTGTGCGACCCGTGCACCATGGCGTACTGGTGGGCGAACGGCGTCTGCACCACCATGAACACCTCTTTGCCGGTCGTCGGTTGATCGGATAGCAGCCCTTCGCCTTGCCAGGCCGGGTGCGGCGGAATGCCCAGGATCTGACAGATGGTGGGCGGCACGTCCACATGCTGCGCCAGGCGCGCATCCGCGTGTGGTGCAAATCCAGGCGCATGCACGACCAAGGGCACGCGCATCACCTCGTTGTACAGCTCGCGACCGTGAGTGAAAAACCCGTGCTCCATGAAGCCCTGGCCGTGATCGCCCGTGAGCACGAACACGGTGTTGTCCCACTGCCCCGTCTCTTTCAGGTGCGCGATCAGGCGCCCCAGTTGAAAATCCAAATAGCGCAGTGAATCCGCGTAGCGATCCTTCGCATTCTGCACTTGCTCAGGCTTGAGGTAAGCGAACGTGAATTCGAAATCTTCATCCTTCTTGGAGTAGTGGCGAGGAAAATCCGCCGGTACTTCGTAAGGAATGTGACTGTTCTGCAAATTCAGCAAGAGGAAGAACGGTGATTTCCCAGAGTCGATCCACTTGATGGCTTCGCCCACTGTGAACCGATCGTCGATCTTTCCCGCGTGTTTGTTGCCTTTCACCCATTCGGCAAAGAACGAATCTTCCCGCGCAACATAGGTTTCACCTTTGTAGTTTTCCGAATGCAGCACGTAATCCAGGCCGCCGGTATCCATCAGGTTGATCAAATTGCCCCACGCGTCATTCTGTGAAGAGACGCTGGCGGTGCGGTAGCCCAGTGCCTTGAGCACGTCGTAGATGAACACCCGCGGGTAAGGCGGGTGCTCCGGATAAGTCCCGCCGGTGCGCAATGGGTACATGCTGGAGCTGGGGCCCGGATCCGCATAGTCCGAGTGGCTCGCTTGGCTGTAGGCATTGGTGAACAGCACGGATTGCTGCGCCACCGCCTCCACGTTGGGCATCACTTCGCGGCTGCCGCCAAATTCCAACAACTGATCGGCGCGCATGGATTCAACCAAAACGAGGATCACATTGTATCGCTTCATCTGCTGCTGGTTGACCGAGCTCACATACGATTGCATGGGGATTTGGGGGTTGCGCCGCGTTGGCAATTGGGGATTTTGCGGCAACCCACCTTGTTCGCCGCGCCACGCGTCGCGAATGTCTGCGAATAGTTCGGCACATGGCCCCGCTTTGTGATCGCGCGCAGCGCGGAACAGATCACCGCGCTGGAAGCGAATATTCGTGAGCGGATCGGTCACCACCAGCGACGAATGAGCCCACACCACCTGACCTGTGAGCGTCAACAGCAGCGCTGCGGTGAGCCCCAGCTTCATGCCGTTGATGGCAGACGTGCGCACTTTGCTTGGTGACGCGGTTACAAGCCGTTTCGCGGGCTTCCCAATCAACCAAGCGCTCAGCAGGGTTAACACGGGAACGCCGACATACTGCGTCGGCGAGAACGAGGCCAAGTGAGTGAGCACGATGTTCGGGCTGTTCCACCAGAACGCAAAGGCTTCAAAATCCAAAAAGCGACCCGTCTGATGAAAGGTCGTCCAACCCGCCAAGTACAGAAAGACAAAAATGGCGACCACGAGCAAGCGGACGAAGCGCCAGAATAGCAGCAGCGGAACGCGTGCGGGCTGCCATCGATCGAGTGTGTAACGCTCAGCCGCATGGCACACCAAACCCCGCAGTGTGAAGTAAACGAGCAGCACGCCAGCACTCAGGATCAGATTCCAAGTGATGACGGAGGCCCGAGCCGCTAGCGGAATGAGTCCATAGAGCAGTGCGCCTTGAGGCTTCACGCTGCTGAAACCAATGTCGGCGGCGGTCACGATCAACCAGATCAGTGAGCAGTGCGCCCACTCCATTTTCAACCGATCCCGCAAAAGCGGATCGCTCGCTGTGCCCTGCGCGTTATTGGAGTGGGTCAAGGGATGAAACCGCCGCAATAAGCGTTGAGCGATTCACTATGCCGGCATTGAGCGAGCGCCGCAAGCTGGGGCCAATGTCGCACAACTACAAAAGAGCTTGCTTGCGCTCAGGAACACGACAAACCCTGCTCCGCGAAACCCAACTTGGTAGAAGATCAGCCTGTGACGCGATCCCCGCTGCTGCCCATTTTCCTGATTGTCTTGGTCGATGTCTTGGGCTTGACCATCGTCTTCCCGTTGCTCTCGATCTATGCGGAGACGTTTGGGGCCTCGGCCTTCACCGCGGCGCTACTGGTTCCCGCGTACGCGCTGTGCCAGATGCTCTCGGGCCCCGCGCTGGGCAGCCTCTCGGATCGCATCGGTCGTCGCCCCGTGCTGCTGCTCAGTCAATGTGGGACGTTGATCGGTTTTTTGATGATCGCTTCGGCTCAAACACTGTGGCTGATTTTTCTCGGTAGAATTGTCGACGGGTTGACCGCGGGCAACCTCACGGTGGCTCAGGCTTACATTGCCGATAACACCGCCGCCAAAGATCGCGCGCGGTCGTTCGCGTTGATCGGCATCGCGTTTGGTTTGGGGTTCTTGCTCGGCCCCGCCATCACGGCCTACCTCTCGCGTTACAGCATTGCCGCTCCGCTCTATGCGGCGGCAGGTTTGTCATTCACCAGCATTGTGTGCACCGCCACCCTGCTGCCCAAAGAATCGAGCAAGGCCAGTGTTAGGACTGAGTCGGGCCCTGCGGGTCAGCGGCAGAGCATTCTGAGTTTCACCAGCACCCTGCAGTACTTCAGGCGGCCCATTCTCGGCGGTCTGCTGATGGAGTTTTTCCTGTATCTGTTCTCATTCTCCGTTTTCTTGAGCGGCTTTGCTCTGTTCGCAGAGCGTCGCTACACCTGGCAGGGGCACCCTTTCAGCCCAAGAGAAATCGGTCTCGTTTTCGCAATGGCTGGTTTCGTAGGCATCGTGGTGCACGGGGGTTTGCTTGGCAGATTGGTGCGCAAGGTAGGTGAAGGTCGCCTCACGTTGGTCGGGCTGTGGTGCATGGCTGTGGGTTACGCGCTGCTTGCCCACGTGGGCCCGGTGATTCCCTTGCTGGTGGCAACGGTGGTCTCTTCGTTCGGCAACGCATTGATGCGTCCATGTCTCACCAGCTTGATCACGCTGATTGCGAAGAAGGAAGAACAGGGCGTGATCTTGGGAGTGACGCTCAGCCTTTCGTCCATTGCCAGCATCTTGGCGGCCCCGCTTGCAGGTTTCTTGATCGATCACGCATGGCTCAGCGCTTGGGCTTGGACAGCGGCGGGGTTTTCAGCGGCAGCCCTGATCGCTCGGGCATTTGGATCGGCGCGTGTTCCGCATGAGATCCATCGGGCGTGAAGCAATTCCCCCAAAGCTGAAAAAATCCGCCGGCGCGGAGCGAATGATCCCCTTGAGCAACGCTTCCCACTAATGGGATGTGACCACGCTCCGAATTGTGCTCCTGGCTGGCTTTGCAGTCGCTTGCACCCAGGCCACGAGCAAGCCTGCAGCTGGCGGCGCTGCAGGCACTGGTGGGGTTATGGCGGGTGGTTTTGGGGGCGAAATGACTGCTCCTGCCGGTGGATTTGGGGGTGCCACCGCGGCTGCTGGCTCCGGCGGAGCGCCATCGGGCGGCGCAGCGGGCTCGCCCAGTGCGGGTGCAGCGGGTCAAGGCGGCAGCGGGGGCGCTTCCGGAGGCTTTGGTGGTGTTGCGGGGCAAGCGGGCGAAGCTGGCACAGGGGGCACGACAGATGTCGATGGGGGGGCCGACGCAGGGCCGTTCGGGATTCCACAACCCGCAACGCCCAGTGCAGGCTGCACCCACGCTGTTGATCAAGCGTTGGGCATGTACGTGCGCAAGACGGTGAGCAACAGCCAGCGCGTCTACGATTTGTACATTCCGCAGGGATACAATCCGCAAACACCCTACCGACTCATATTTCTAGGGCACGGTTGTGATGGCAGCATTCCCTACCCGCCGCTACCGGATACCACGCAAGGCAACGCGATCTTAGTCGCGCTGCGTTCTGTCAGTTCACAGAACTCAGGCACGCTGTACGGCGGCGGGTGTTTCGATACCGGGCCCGGCTCGAACAGCTTGACTGAGTTGCCGTATTTCGATCAGGTGCTGGCAGACGTTTCGGCGAGTTATTGCGTCGACACCTCGCGCGTCTTCATGGCTGGCCACAGCAGCGGCTCGTGGCTGACGAATCTACTGGGTTGCGCGCGGGCAGGTGTCATTCGCGGTCAGGGCAATTCCGCGGGTGGTTTGCCGGTGGTGCCCGATTGCACGGGCCCCATTGCCGCGATGCTGTGTCACGACATGCAGGACGATCAGAATGCCTTCATTGAGGGCGAAAAAGCGCGCGATCGTATTCTGGCCATCAATGGCTGCGGCACGGAGACGAAGCCGTACGATTGGGACGGTGATCCAACGACACCTTCGGTGTGCGTGATGTATCAAGGTTGCAAGCCGGGTTATCCAGTCGTGTGGTGCCCCACGATGGGCAAAGGGCACTCGGATCAAATTCCCATGACCACGGTTGGCCTGTGGCGATTTTGGAAGCAGTTTTAGCGCCCGCCCAAAGGGTCACTTGTAAGCGATCACGCCAAAGGCCTCAGGCTTGGCGACAATTCGAGAAAAGCCGACCTCCATAAGACGACGCATCACACCTTTTGTGGTGCGCGATCCGGAAGCGCTGTGCGGATCGCCAATGTAGTGGAATAGGCGCCCTTTCCTATTCAGAACGCGAGCGAGCTGATGATACATCTGCCCTGAGTACATCTCGCCTGCCAAGTTGATTGCCGGCGGGTCGTGAAGCACAGTTGAAAAGCTCTCGCTATCAAAGGTTTGAATCAGCTCGCAGCTGTTGCCCAAGAGCCGTGTGATATTCGCGTTGCTGAACAACTCGGAAGACCAAGGATTGAGTGCTGCCATTTCCTGGCTCATGGGGTCGAGTTCAATCGTGACCACCTCCTGGGCCGAAGTTGCCGCTGCGATAGCGGCGTATCCGAGGCCTGTGGCGGTATCCAAATGACGCCCACGCAACGGCTCCAGGCATTTGACCATCTGTGCTGCACCTTGCGCCGGATCGACATCGCGAAAGCGGTGCATAGCAAATCCGGAAATCACTAAAGTGGGTGCATGGCGAGTTGGCATCAAATGGTGCGCGCGATTGAATTGCTGGGAATAGCCGCGCACGGGCTCGATGCCGTTGCCGACAAATCGAAAACAAACGCTCTTTGTTTCACTGATTTGCTGCAGCTGTTTCCATGAGAGGGTAAAGCCGTTGGGCAAAACGAGTCCGTCGTCGTCCAATGCGAGCGGCATTGTGGTCAGGCCCAAATTGAGCGAGCAGTCGACTTGGCGATCGCCACGCTTGTGGGCATCAAACAGCGCGTCCGTTTGAAAATGTGAAAGCACCACCAGGGGGGTCATCGAAGGCCTAGACCATTATCCACGCAGCAAACTGCGTCTCGATGGGTATTGAAGGTCTTTGTAACTTGCCGGAATCGTGGATATAACCCGCGGTCGCGATGTCGGCCACCACGCTTTCAACCTGCGCCGGGTGCGTGCTGTTGATCATCGTGGCGGCAATCCCGGTCACTTCACGTCTGCGGGTGGCTGCAACCGCGGCCCTGATCACCGGTTGGCTGCTGGTTGCCGTCTTGTCGGTCAGATACTTGGTGTATCGGGGTCAGTATTTGCCCGCTACGCGCCCTTCGCAAATCGTGCGCTACGGAATCAAAGAACTCACTGAGGCCAGGAAAAATAGACCCCCCAATCTACTGATCATTGAGGGTGGAAGTTATCCCGCCGCTGGCGTCAATCCGATCCTGTTGCGTTCCGAACTCCACCGCTTGGGGTACCGCGTGCAAATCTTGGATATGGCGCTGTCGGCTGGCAATCACTTCGAGCGTTACACGATGTTCTCCGATCTGGTGCACAACCCCGATTTTCCGGGATTCCCTCCCAAGACGAACACGGTGTTCCTGGCGGAAGTCCAAAACAACTACGACAAATCGCCAGTCGCTCAACTGGAGAAGAATCTCGATACCGCCCGCGCGTATCAGTATCTCACACCGGCAAACGCGTGGTATGCGCTGCAGTCGCTGTGGCGCGGGGGCGGAGCTGTTCAGCGCCTTAAAGATCCGGTTTGGACGATCATTCGCCACGTACTGGTGAACACGGGCAACGTCGGTCTTCCCACGCGATTGACGTCCTGGAACTCGATCAAACCGAGCAGTGGCGTTACACCTACGTCCGCCGTCCGAGGATTTCGCTTCGCGGGCCTGACGGCCGTCGTTGCGGCCGCGCAGAGTGAGCAAACGCAACCCTTCAACGTTCCCTGGCTTTTCGACATTCGCGAACGACGCCTCAAGCAGCTGTGGGATGGACGGATGAAGCACTGGGTCTATTTCGGTATTCCATCGACTGTAGACGGCCAGATGAAGTGGCTGCGGACATTCTGTTCCGCGACGCAAGAGGCGTGCATCGCGGCTGATGATCGGACGCTGTTGCACGACCTCGATAGCGCGCCAATGTGGGGCAATGCCGGGCACTTGAGTCGCGCCGGGGCTGCGGTCTACAGCCGTTGGTTGGCCCGTCAGATTGTCAAGACAGGTGTGCTTCGAAAGTAACGCGCATGCTGTTCAACTCTGCGGTTTTCGTCGTCTTTCTGTTCCTCAGCTTGGGGATCTATTGGCTTTCGCCCTCGAATCGGGTGCGTCACTGGTTCTTGATCTTGGCCAGCTTGGTCTTCTACGGCTGGTGGGATTACCGCTTCGTTCCGCTGCTGATCTACGTCACGTTGATCGGGTATTTTTCGGCACAGGCGCTGGTCCGCTGGCCCACGCAGCGCAAGCGAATCGTATCAGCTGCCATCACGCTGCAACTGCTGCAGTTAGCATTCTTTAAATACACCAACTTTTTGCTGGATAGCGCACATGACGTGCTGCGCGCGATCGGTGTTGCCGCTCGTCCGCATCATTTTTCCATCCTGTTGCCCATTGGCGTCAGTTTCTACACCTTCCACGGCATCAGTTACTTGGTCGACGTCTATCGAGGAAAACTCGATAAACCGCAATCGCTGCGTACGGTGGCGCTGTACATCGTCTTCTTTCCGCAGCTGGTTGCGGGTCCCATTGTGCGCGCCGATGCATTCATTCCGCAGCTGAGTTCACGCCGGGTTTTGCAATCTCGCGACGTGCAGGTAGGAATGAAGTTCATCCTGATCGGCATGATCTACAAGGGAGTGTTCGCCGATCAACTCGGTCCCCTTGTCGACAAGATCTTCAAATCCCCAGACGCTTACGACAACGTCACGTTGATCAGCGCAGCGCTTGGATTCTACTCCCAGATCTACTTCGATTTCGTGGGTTATTCCACGATGGCCATTGGCATCTCCCGGCTGTTTGGCTTCAAACTACCGAAGAATTTTGACTTCCCGTACCGCGCGACCTCGATCACGGAGTTCTGGCGCC
>DATJEQ010000228.1:0-23421 GCA_035496495.1 Polyangiaceae bacterium | reverse complement strand
CCAGGTCAAAGAGAAATTAACTCGCCCCAAAGATCAAGTCATGCTGTTGCAGCTCAAAGCCACGCTGAACGAACGCAACAAACCCAGTTGAATGACAAGTGACCCCCGCGTCGTTCATAGGGTACATCTCCCCACTGCACGCCTCCTCAACGCAGCAGCGTGCTCTGATAGTGCCTGAATTCCGCAATGGAATTGCGGATGTCTACCAGGGCGTCGTGTTCTCCGGATTTGGATTTTTGGAACACGGCGCCTTCGCCGTACCAGATGCCGGCGACGAGCTTCAGGGCGCTCACATCCAGCATGCGGTGGTGCAAATAGCGGCCCACGCCGGGCATTTGGCGATCGATGAATTTGCGGTCGTTCCATACGGAGTTGCCGCACAGGATGGCAGGGAACTCGCACCAGCCGGAAATGACTTCGAGCAGATTCTTTTCGGCGCTGGCTAAATCTGTCTGCGATTGGGGAACGCGCGCGGCAAGTCCCGTCTTTTCGTGCATTTCACGCACAAAGGGCGACATCTTCGCCAGCACTTCTGGGGGCTGCCAAATGTCGCAGCTGAATTGCTCGAGCAGATTGAGTTGCTTGTCCGTAATGATCAGCGCAGCTTGGATGATGGCGTGCTCGTCGACGTCCAATCCCGTCATTTCGAGATCGATCCAGGCGAGGTTGCCGGCGGCTCGGGTGCGCGTCATGGTGCCTCAACTCCTATCAAGGGTTATTGAGTGTAACTCAATTCTGTGCGCTGGTCGCCTGTCCCGTGAACAGGTCGCTGTCAGTTCCTGGCGCCGCGATCACTACTTCGGCCAGTTCGAGGCCTGTGCTGGCGCGGCTTCTTGCGATTGCGGTTCAATTGTCGTCCGGATTTGGTCGCGGCCGAAGAAGCTTTCTTCCTCGCTGCCGTCGTCGCTTTGGTCGACAGCCCAATTTTGGGCTTTTGGGGGTTGCGACGAAACAGCACCATGATGCGGCCGATCTGCTGCACGGCGGCGCTGCGCGTCTGGTCGCTGATCGATTCCGTCGCTTCACCCAGCGTCACGGGGCTTTCTTTGCTCACCTTGACCTTGATCAACTCGTGCGCCTTGAGCGCTTCGTCGACCTGACGGACGATGGCCTCGGTAACGCCCGCATGCCCGACCTGCACGACTGGATTCAAGGTGTGAGCGCGAGCGCGCAGCGAAGCGCGTTGCTTGGAATTGAGATCGGCCATTGGCTAACCCTTTCACTCCGGCGCCTGAATGCCAAGCGATTCCTGTCTGGCGGGGTCCGGTGAGCCCTTCTGCACACAAGAACTTTCCATGCCGTGCGCCGCCTGCTATGAGACTTCCGTGCGAATTTTGGGCATTGATCCGGGCACGCTGCACCTGGGCTGGGGTGTGGTGCAGGCGCAGGGCAATCGCTTGAGGCACGTCGCGCACGGCGTGATCGATCTCGACCCGAAAGCGACATTACCGGCTCGCTTGGTCGTCATTGAGCGTGGGCTGATCGATATCATTGAAGAACACGCCCCCAACGCGGGCTCCGTCGAATCGCTATTCTTCCATCGTGATGCGCAAGCCGCCGCCAAGTTGGGGCACGCGCGCGGTGTGGTGCTGCTCAGTTTGGCGCGCGCGGGGCTCGAAGTTTTCGAATATCCACCCACGCGGGTGAAGCTCACTGTCACCGGCCGAGGGCAGGCGGAAAAATCTCAAGTGGCGTTCATGATGCGCACGCTGCTCGCGCTCGATGGATTGCCTCGGGCAGATGCGGCGGATGCACTTGCCGTTGCCGTCACTCACTTGAGGCGTGCCCCGATTGACGCGGTGTTAACGCCCAGCTCAAGCAGCAGCGCGAACGGACGACTGCACGGATTTGGGGGCCCTTCGCGGCGCAAAGCGAGCGCTGCGGTGAAAGCGCGGGTCCTGGCGTTAGCCGGCGGCAGCAAATAGCGGGCAACTGCTCAACCTTGCAGCGCTTTCTGGATCAGGATTTCCAGCAGCCATGGAATTGCTGTTGAGCTTTGGGTGTTTTGCCTTATGACTGCCGGGAAGCTGGGATTGGCCCAGAGCGTAGTTGCACATAGGTCCATGAAAATGCCTCGCAGATTCAATTTGGTTACCGGCCTTTTCGGGCTGTGCCTCGTGGCCTCGCAAGCGTGGGCCGATGCGCCCGCCGGGGCGCCAGCGCCAAAGAACCCACCGGCTGCGGCGCCCACGCCCTCGACAACGGCGACCTCCGAGGTGGATGCGTTGGTCGATAGCGTGCAAGCCTTTTATGACAAGGCCAAGACGTTCAAAGCGCACTTCAAGCAGCGTTATTCTATCGCGGCCTACGACAAGTCCAAAGACAGCGAAGGCAGCGTCGCTTTCGAAAAAGCCGGTAAAATGAGCTGGAGGTACACCAGCAATCAGAACCGCGTGGTTTCTGACGGCAAAGTGCTCAAGATCTACGAAGCCGAAAACAAGCAAATGTACGAGCAGGACGTGAACAAAAGCCAATACCCGGCTGCGCTGTCATTCCTGATGGGTACAGGTAACCTCAAGACTGCGTTCAAATTTCAGAAACTCGCCGCAGCGGATTTCCCCGGTGGTCATGTGCTGGTGGGCACCCCCCTTGAACAGACCCCAGCCTATCAGCAAATGGTGCTGTACGTTGATGCCAAGACTTTTCAGGTGCGCCGCGTGCTTTTGATCGACGCGCAAAAGAACAAGAATCGTTTCGATTTTTCACAGCCCACGGTGAACGAAAAAATCCCTGCAGCGGAATTTCAGTTCACACCGCCGCCCAATACGCGCGTGATTCGTCCTTGATTGCACGGGGGTTGCCCCAGGGCTGCTCGCAAAGTGCGCAATAGGGCTTGAAGCGACCCAGCCGTGCGTGGTGAGCTAGGCTGCGGCACATGATCGAGGTCTCAGCCCTGTGCAAACACTACGGCACCACCGTGGCCGTGGCGGATCTGACCTTCGAGGCCAAGCCCAGAGAAATACTTGGTTTTCTTGGCCCGAATGGGGCGGGGAAAACGACCACATTGCGCATGATTTCAGGGGCGTTGGGGCCCACTCGGGGCACCATTCGCGTTGCAGGGCACGACCTGATGGAGGAGCCGATGCGTGCCCGGCAGTGCCTGGGATACATGCCGGAGGCCGCGCCGCTTTATCCCGAGCTGCGCGTTGATGAGTTCCTGTTGTTCCGCGCGGCACTCAAGGGCGTCGCAGCGCGTCAGCAAAAAGCCACCGTCTTGGAGGTGATGCGAAAGACAAACTTGGAGGATTTCGCTCAAGTCACGATCGCTCACCTTTCAAAGGGTTATCGCCAACGTGTGGCGTTCGCAGACGCGCTCATTGCTAAGCCCCCCGTATACATTTTGGATGAACCCACCGCGGGGCTCGATCCCAATCAGATCCGCGAAACGCGCGCCCTGATCCGTGCGCTGGGATCCGAACACACGGTCGTGGTGTCGAGTCACATCCTCAGTGAAATTGAAGAATTGTGCGATCGCGCGCTGGTCATTCATCACGGCCACGTCGTTGCAGCGGGAACAATCGACGAACTGCGTCAGGGTACGGGCGCCAGTGCAGCCTTTGCAGCGGTTGTGCGTGATCCAAAACAGATGAGTCCAGCGATCTGTCGCGAGCTGTTGGGAATTGCTCGTGTCAAGGCACAGGACGATGGCGCGGGTGTGTTGCGGCTCACGATTGACATCGCGTCGGGGCATAACCGAGACACGGTGTGCGAAGAATTGGTGCGTCGCTGGGTCGCAGCCGGGATCGGCGTGCTAGGAGTCGAACCCAAGGCGGTGCGATTAGAAGACATTTTCGCGGCGTTGACGAACGAAGCCAGCGCGGCTGCTATGAAATCGAAGGAGGGCAGCAGGTGAGCGGCTTCCTTGCGATCTTTAAACGTGAATTGCGAAGCTTCTGGGTCACGCCGTTGGCTTGGGTGCTGCTCGTGGTGTTCTTGCTCTTGCAGGGCATCAGCTTCCACCTCACGGTCGAGCATTTCGCCAAGTTCACGACGCTGTCTGTCGATCTGGGCCCGATCCAAGGCTACTTCAGCTCGCCCTTCATTCCGCTTTCGCTGCTGTTGGTGTGCCCCGCGCTGCCCATGCGCCTATTCGCGGAAGAACGGCGCAGCGGAACCATGGATTCGCTGCTCTCGGCCCCGGTGAGCGCCACGTCGCTGGTGTTCGGAAAATACCTGGCGACTTTTCTTACTTATGGGCTCATGTGGCTGCCCACCCTGCTGTACGTGGTCATCTTGCGCAACGTCAGTGCGGTGGATTGGGCGACGGTGGGCAGCAGTTACCTGGCAGTGCTCGCCATTGGGGGCAGCTATTTGGCGGTGGGCACCGTCGCCAGTGCGATGTCGAAGAATCAGATGACGGCCTTGCTGCTCACCCTGCTGGTAGTTTTTGGCCTATTTTTGTTGGGGATCGGTGAACGCGTGTTCGAGGCAGGCGCCACGCAAGATCTGGCCGCGCATGTTTCCATGCTCGCGCAGATGGAAGAGCTCTCCAAGGGCATCATCGACTCGCGGCGGCTGGTGTTCGATTTCAGCATCACGGGGCTGGCCTTGTTTTTCACGGTCCGCATCGTCGATGCCTGGCGGTGGGAATGAACGCAGCACCCTTTCGCTGGGCGCGCTCGGCGCGTGTGATGTCAGCGCTCGGCATCTTTTCAGCTGTGGTGCTGATGGTGTGCGTCAACGTCTTGGTGCGGCGCCACTACCTGCGATGGGACGTCAGTGGGGCCGGATTGTATTCCTTGTCGCAAGTTACGCTGGAAACGTTGCAGCGAGTGGACGAACCCATCGAGGTGACGGTATTGCTCGGCCAAAGTGATCCTGTAACGCCCAGTGTGAAGCAAATCCTCGAGAGCTACACGGCCCAGTGCAGGTGGTTGCGCCCACGCTTCATCGATCCCGATCGAGATCAAGCGGAGTATGGCGCGTTGCAGGCTAAATACAATCTGGTCGATGGTGCGCGCGATGAACAGCATGCCGACGATGGCACTGCCATTCTGCTCTTAAAGGGAGTGAACTTCTGGCGCATCGCTGCGGACGATCTTGTTGCCTACAATGAGCAGCAGGGCAGCGTGCAGCCCAAGCTGGAACAGGCGATCACCTCTGGAATTCGCAATGTCGTGCAGCAGACACGCCGGACGGTTTGCTTCAGCCAAGGCCACCAAGAAGCTTCGGTGGACAACGGCGCTGAGGACGGTCTTTCCGCATTCCGCACGTCGCTTGAACGGAACAATTTCACCGCGCAGGAAGTGGAGATGGGGCCGCTTGCTCAAGCGCCCGATTTGAGCCACTGCGATCTGTTGGTGATCGCGGGGCCTCGTGTGGGAGTGGAAGCAAGCTTTGGCGCGCGCCTGTTGCAGTACGCGAAAGGGGGCGGGCGGCTACTTGTTCTGATGCAACCCACGCTCACGCCGGAGGGCACGGTTGCCTCCAGTGGGTTGGAAGGCAGCTTGGTCAAGTTGGGCGTTGAGGTTGAGTCGCGGGTTGTCTTTGAACAAACCAGTGAGTTCATTTTGCCGGTTGGTATTCCGGGTGAAATGTTTCTTGCCACACCAAAGCCCCATGCCATCACACGCGCGCTTGCAAATGACGGCCAAGCGCGGTTGCGCGTGTTGATGCAGATGCCCCAAAGTCTGCAAGTTGCCACCAGCGCGAATGCAACGCCGCTGCTCAGTTCGAGTGAAAGAGCCGCCGCCATTGCGGAGCCCGGGCGATTGAGCGATCCGAACTTGCAGCGTCAAATTATTGAAATTGCTGATAAATCTGAAAAAGTGTTGGCGATTGCAAGCGAGCTGACCGGGGCACAGTGGTCGTCGGCTCCACGCGTTCCGCGTGTGGTCGTTGTCGGTTCGCTCGCGCCGTTCACGGACGCCAGTCTGCGGGGCGGCGCATTCGAAGGCAGCCGTCGTTTTGTCGACGGCACAATAGATTGGTTGGTGGGGGATTGGTTGGTGGGGGATTGGTTGATGGGCGCGCCCGCGATGGTCAATGTGCCAGAAAAGCCGGCGCACGAAGCCGTGCTGAATTTGACGGAAGCATCGCTCAGTGAGGTGAGCCGTTACGTGCTGGTGTACATGCCGGGGGCAGCATTCTTGCTTGGTGCGCTGATACTCATGATGCGTCGTGCCGGTGAGCAGTCGAGCCGACATAAAGGGAAGGGGCTCCACTCTTGAACGCTGCTCTGCGACCTGCTGTGCTGCGCTTGCTGACGAATTGGCTGCTTGTGGTTGCGGCTGCAATAGCGGCGATCCTAGTGGTGGTAACTCGGGAAGTGCCGAGCACGGGCGAACTCAGTGAGCGTGAGCGATCACTGCTCAAAGTGTTCGATGAACACCAGATCTCGCGTATCGAGATAGAGGCAAAGGGGAAGTCGTTCGTACTCGCGCGCGTTGTAACTGCTCACCCCACGGATCCGGATGATGAATCGGGTGACCAAGGCCCCAATCAGGCATTCAGATTGATTGCGCCGATTGAAGAACAGGCCAACCCGGAGAAAATCAAAGCGTTGCTCAGCACCCTGCAGTACGCGTCGTTTGTTCGCCCGGTAGCAGACGCACAGATCGATCGCAAATCGTTGGGCTTGGAAGATCCGCGCTGGGTGATCCACGTCGATCAGGGGCCAATCCATTATCGCCTGAGATTGGGCGGCAATGCGCCGGCGCCTTTCGGGGCAAGCTATCTTGAGGTCACAGGCGAGAATGCACCGGGTAAAGGTATTTTTGTTGTGCGGCAGGGGCTGGTTGAACCGCTGAGCGTCACGGTTGAAGATTTTCGCAGCCACGAATTGGCCGCGATCGGGAAAGATTCATTGACCCAAATTCAATTCAGTCAGGGTCAGAATCGCTGGACGCTGCGCAACGACGCAGGGCGCTATCGATTTGCTGGAATGCAAGGAAATCAGTTGGCAGCTCGGGATGCAGTCGATCACTTTTTTCTTCAGCTCGCGCGCATTAAATTCGAGAATTTCTTGTCAGACGCCGACCTGAAAGGGAAGTTAGATCCCCCAGAAATTTCAATGATCCTGACCCCCAAAGACGGCGCGACCAAGCCGATCACCCTGCAGCTGGGTGCCGCCTGCCCCGGTCACGAGGAATGGCGGATCGCGGCGCGTGAAAGCAGCGAGCGTGTGACGGGATGTGTTTCTCGGGCTCTTGTTGATGACCTCAATCTGGACGCGGCTTCGCTCGTGGAACATCATATTTTTGCGCTGCACCCGGATGAAGTTGAGACGCTGACCCTGAAGCGTGGGGATGCAAGCCTCACCCTCGAGCGATCCGCCAATGGCTACCGCATGACGTCTCCTGCTCAGGGTGATGTCGAGCGGCCCGTTGCCGACGATCGCGTTCGCGCATGGCTGGATCTGTCGGGCGAGCAGGCCCCTGCAGACAGCACGAACTTTGAAGCCACTGCGAGCATCACGCTGCACGGCGTTTCCGATATTGCCGATCGCTACCGCGAGCAACGCGTCGAGTTCGGGCCGCTGGAAGAAGGCAAACCGGTTTTGGTGCGTCGAGAGGTCGACGGTGCGGTACTGCTTTTGCCTCCGCTCGATTTGTCGCAATTCGAGGTCAACGGGTTGCTGCTGCGTTCCGCCTTGGTGCTCGATTTGCAGGCCAAGCAATTGCAGCACGTCGAGGTGGCGAGCTCTGTGGTGCAAGAGGTGATCGAGCAGAGCGATGAGGGAATCACGCTGGCGTCGCCCGCGGGTTTCACCGCAGACGGAGTGCTCGTGACGCACTTGCTTGACGCACTGCGCGGTCTCAGAGCAGTGCGCTGGGTAGCAGCCGCTGACAATGGCTCCTTTGGCTTCGCGACACCCACGGTGCGAGTAAAATTCACGGAAACGGTGAAATCGAATAATCTCGAAGACCACCTGCTGCGCATTGGCACAAGCACCCAAGGTGGCTACTTTGCCCAACTCGACAACGACGCGGTGTTCGTGCTGAGTCGGCAATCGTTTGAAACAATCCATCAGTGGGTCTTGGATCGCTCGGTATTTTCGTCCCCACTCGAATCAGTCGCTCACATTGACCTGCGATCAGCTCAAGGGACCGTCAAGCTCGTAGGCACCGGCGATCACTTCAATCAACAAGGCCCCGGCCCCCACCTGTCGCGTTCCTCAATCGATGATCTTATAAGCGCCCTGCAAACTCTACGCCCCGAAGCCGCCCTCCACCTCGGAACCCCCCCCGCAAACGAGGGATTCTCCCACCCCATCTTGACGCTCGTCGCTCAAGACCGCGCCAACACCAAAACACTCGAATGGAAAATCGGCGCCGCCGACGTGTGGCGCAACGTCTCAATCTACTACGCGAGAATCGAAGGTATCAACGCGACGTATGCGATCGCGCGAGGGCCTGTTGATCGAATCCTTGATGCGCTGTGAATCACCCGTCGGGGGCAATGACTGTGATGCGCCGTCACCCCCTGCGCTGACCTCACGCGACGCAGATCCCACAAAGGGAGAGACTAATTCGGCAAACGCTTGGTGTTTGTTGGGCGTTTCCAGATGGCATCCCAGTTGCGGCGGTAGCTGTCGCTGGCTACTTGGGCGGGCCCAGTGGTTTCGCGGTTGCTCGGGACGTCGCTGGGGGCGGCATGTTCTGGGGAAGCGAGCTGAACTTCCACGTCGCAGAGCAGGGGGAAATTTTTGCGAGGGGTGAGTTTGACCACTTCGCCGTGGATGGGCTCGCCTTCGCGCAGCGCGTGAGCCACGCCGGCTTCGATGCGGTTGTTGCGGCGGCGCAGCACGTGCACACCGTCGCCATCGGGCGAGACGGCGCAAATCAGAGCGACATCATCTTCCTTGCGGGAGCGCGGTTTGGCAGCACGGTGCTTCGTCGCCATGAACTTAACCTAGCACAGTCGCGCAGGCGTGCAGCAAATTCAGCGTTAACGGAGCACTACTTCAGGCTCCGGATTACTTCAGCCCCAGTGCGTTCTTGTGGATGAAGCCTTTGTGGCCTTTGCTGTCGAACGCCACTTCGTACCAATCACCCAGGCGCCCTTTCACCACCACGCGCGTGCCATACAGAAGCCGCGTGAGCACCTTGCTGGAAGCCTCTGCGCTCTCGTGGACCATGGCGCTTTCGAAGATCACTGTGGCGTTGCCGCTGGCTGGCGTCACGGTGGGGGTGACCTCCGCGGGTGCCGCGGGTGTGCCTGCTGGCAAGAGATTCAAGAAATAGAAGATCAGGTATTTTTCATTGAGGTGATCAACTCCCTCAAGCGACACCGTCTGCAAATCAGTTTGGGCACAACCCAGGACGTCCATCGCCGTGCCTTCGTCGAGGGTTGTGCTCTTGCCGCGCACCACGTCGACGATCTTGTTCTTCGCGAAATCCAGCTTGAGGCCTAGGGAGATCTTGCCCGCTGTCCCTGGCTTGCAAGCTGCGAGCGACTTGAAATGTCCGGACAGCTTGTCGTCGAGCGCGGGCTTGTCGCAGTGATTCTGCTTTCTGCCTTCTTTGTCGTTGCAGCTGATCACGACCGATTTCTCCAACTCAATGGACGCCGCAGCGGTTCTCTGAACAGCGGGCAGCGTTGCGCTCGGTTCGCTTTTCTCGGCTTGCGGGGCGGCTGATGAAGTAGCGGGGCCTGCGGAGCCTGCGGGCGCTTCATCGCTCGGTGTGTTGGGCACCAATTTCACCCCCGCTAGAAATGGCCACGACACCCCCAACGCGAAGCACAGCGCCGCGATCAGCCCAATGTGGCCAAAGCGCGTTTGCTCTTCCTGCGGCTCCGGAATGGTGACCGCAACTTTGCGGTTGTTCGCCGGCTTGTTCACCGCGCGACCTTTCCTCGACGTCTCTTTGGCCGTGTGACAACCAGCAATTCGGAAACGTGCCCACGATGGGAGGCGCGCGAGTTGATCGGTCGAGTGACTTTAACTGTTTCCCACGTGCACTGTGCATACAGAGCGCGTGTGACGGGCGTTGAGGAATTGGACAGCACCGCACACACGCCGTTCTTCTCCAGGCGCTGGAAAAGGGTTGCCAGGCGCGCCTGATCGTCTTCGGTGAACCGCTCATGGTGGTACGCGGCAAAATTAGAAGTCTTCGAAAGGGGAACGTACGGGGGATCGAAATAGACAGCATCCCCAGTGCGAGCCTGGGTGCAGATCTGTTCAAAGTCACCGACCTCGAGCCGCACGCGCTTGAGCACGGCGGATGCAGCGTAGAGCCGTGGTGGGTCGCAGAACTTCGGATCTGTGTAACGACCAAATGGGACGTTGAATTGTCCCGAACGATTCACCCGATACAACCCGTTGTAACCGGTGCGATTGAGGTAGATCACGCGGGCGGCGCGCTCCAAGAGATCGAGCTGTGAAGGATCGAGCGCGCGGATTCGGTAGTACTCGTCGCGACTGTGAGAATAAGTGCCCAGTAACTTCACCAGCGGCTCTACCTTAGTCTTCACCGCTCGGTACACGTCCACCAAATCCCTGTTGCGATCGGAGAGCACCGCGCGTTTGAAGCGCTGCCCGTGAGCCAAACTGAAAAACACGGCGGCCCCGCCGGCAAAGGGCTCGTAGTAGGTGTCGATCTCTTGCGGCAGCAGCGCGAGAATTCGGGGCAGGAGGCGTGCTTTACCTCCAGCCCATTTCAAGATGGGCCTTGGCGCGGGACTCACCTTTGTCGCGGCGCCGGCTGAATTCATGGTCAATCGGTTAGCTCTGCCCCCGCCTCGCGTCCAGCCCGCAGCGAGTCAATATTCAGCCGTTTCATCATCTTTTGCAGGCCGAAGCGCGAAACACCCAGAAGCTCAGCCGCGCGGGTCTGGTTGCCCCCCGTGCGTTCCAGTGCCTTGTGCAAGAGGGCGCTTTCCAGCGCATCCACGCTGGCACGCAGATCCAGATCGTGCGTCGGCTTTCCGGCGCGCCCTGGCCCAGCAATGGCTGGCGCCAAGTGCTCCTGGTCGACTTCCCCCTCCGTCATTATCAACAGCCGGCGGACTTCGTTGATCAGCTCGCGCACATTGCCCGGCCAAGAGTGCGCGCGCAGGGTCAGGATTGCGGCCGGCGTGAAGGTGAGCATGCGCCCATTGCCGTGACGCCGGCAAAAATGTCGAATCAACAGCTCAATGTCTTCAGGGCGCTCGCGCAATGCGGGCACCTTCACTTGCACGACGTTCAGCCGATAGAACAGATCTTCTCGAAACTTCCCAGCAGCAAGCATCTGTTGCAGATCTTGATGCGTGGCTACGATTACCCGTACGTCGACTTTGCGCGTGCGCTCCGAGCCCACGGGGCGGATTTCCCCAGTTTCCAGTGCGCGCAAGAGCTTGGTCTGCATGCCCAAACTCATTTCACCCACTTCGTCCAGGAACAGCGTTCCTTGGTGCGCCATTTCAAAAAGCCCCGCATGTTGACGCGAAGCCCCGGTGAAAGCCCCCTTGACGTGTCCGAACAGTGTTGACTCAAGCAGCGTCTCCGGAATGGCGCTGCAGTTCTCACTCACAAATGCGGCTCCTCTGCGAGCACTGTTGTCGTGAATGGCCCGGGCGATCAGTTCCTTGCCGCTGCCTGATTCGCCTAAGACCATCACCGAGATATCCGCGGCGGCGACCCGATCGACGACTTTGAGCATGTCGCGCAGTGGGCTGCTTTGCCCGACAATATTGTCGTAGGGAAAGCGCGTCCCGCGATCGCTTTCGCGCGCGAGCTCTTGTTGCAGTACCGCGACTTGCGCTTCGCGCGTTGCCAACAGACCTAAAACGCGCTCCTCCGCGTGTCGCGCGCGGCGCGCCGCCCTGCGAAGCAGCGCTTGATCGCGGGCGTCGGCGATGGCGAGCGCGGCTAACGCGCCCACCAACTTGACCCAAGAAAGCTCGCCCGCACCAAATGCCCCGCGCCGTGTGCGGTCATCCAAATAAACAACCCCTAAGGCTTCACCGCGGGCGATCAAAGGAACGGCCAACACGCTGCGCAGACCCAGCGAGTGTACGCTCTGGTGCAGATCGGACATTTCCCCTGTGGCGTCGATCGCCACCACGGGCTCGGCACTGTGTAGCGCACGCTCGGCGAGAGATTGACTGAGCTTCAATTGCTCCCCCACGAGATCGCGGCGCGCCAAATTGCGCGCAGCACGCGGCAACAGCCTTCCACCGGGAGCACGCAGCAGTACCAAGCCGCGTTCAACCCCTGTCCACAGCACCAGGGCATCGAGCACCTGATCCAGCAATGGTCGCAGACGGTCGCGAGTACTCAGGCTGCGAATGAGATTCTCAAGGTGCCCTATTTGCTCACGTGATAACGGCGTTTGCTGCGGTTGTCGGAGTTGTTGCACCCAGGGCAATTGAGCGAGCAGTGTGCGAAATTCTGCGGGTGTTCCGCGTTCAATCTGGCGCAGTGCGTCAGTGCCGATTTGCGTGAATCGTCTAACGAGATCGCCCTCGCCCAAACGCGCCGCAAGACGCGCGGCTTCGGCAAATGGGGAGCCCGCGCAGGTCGGGGCCAAAGGCAGCGGCGCGAGAGCAGTGAATTCCGCCAAGATCTGCCCGGCCTGCGCGGCGGGGAGCTCAATCGGGTTTGCGGCACGCGCAGCCCACCAGGCAAGCTTTGCGGGGGCGGTGACGGCAGGCGACCGCGCCTGGTCGTCGTATTGCGCGTGCGCGAGCGGTCGGTCACATCTCACCAAATGCCCTGCCGCTCTCAGCTGATCGTCGGCAGAACCGTGTGCCAACAGGGTGGCGGCGCGCTGTGCGTGTTCGACGCAGTCCGCATGAGTGGGCCCCAAGAGATCCGCCATGGCCAGGTGCGCGTACCCCAAACAGCGATCATCCTTGTGCAGCCGTAGTCGGCTCCTCACTTCGTCAAACCAGTAGCTGGCTTCAGCCACGGCGCCCACCGTCGCGTGTGCGCACAAGAGCGTCAGTGCGACGCGAGCCGATTCTGTTGCGCGCCCCAAATGTTCGAACAGCAGCAGGGCCCGCTCTGCGTACTCGCGACAGATCGACAGATCGCCCAAATCCGCTGCTGCGGCTGCCACATTTGCGGAGTAAGTGGCCTCCTCCACCAAGGCCCCCGCGCGTGCTGCGGAATCGGCCGCAGGGCGATACGACTCGAGCGCCAGAGAAGCTTCGCCCGCCCCGTGATGCGCACTGCCGACAATCGACAGCGCGCGGGCGGCCTCTTCGTTGGTTGTTGCTAGCTGGAGCGCTGCGGTGCCGTGAGCGATGGCCTCTTGGTAGCGTTGTGAGTGCAGGGCGATCAAGGCTTTGACCTCGCGCACCGGCTCCACCTCCGGTGCCTGCTGCAGCGCCGCGATCGCGCTCTCATCGCCGTTGTGGTCTAAAGCGAGTCGCGCCGCAGTCGCGCGCGCGCGGCCTTGTATCGCCGCGGGCAACGCATCGGAGGTCAAGCGTTGCAATCGCCGCTGAGCCCCTTCCACATCGCCCAAGCGTCGGCAAATCTCAGCACCCTCTGCCAGCGCGGCATCGTTCCCCATTTCGTCGAACAACGACAATGCAACCGCCCAGTCGCCCCGACGGCAGAGCGCCTGCGCCAGCACCATCTTGAGCGGCGCACTCGCAAGCCCTCCCTCGAGCGCGCGCTGTGCCGCTTCAATGGCATCCCATGAGGCGTTACTGGCCGCTAGTTGTGCTGCGATGAGAACAGGATCTTCTGGTGCGACTGGAGGCGCGATGGAATCGGTCCGAGTCAAATCGTTGAAGCTCAGGCTGCGCGGGTCACGCGCCTTGACGCAAGTGAGCAATACCGTGGCCAGTGCGCTATCCGCCCGCCATGGCAGTGCTGGGAAATGCACCGCATTGCCGCCGATCAGGCGCACCAGCCAGCGGCGCTGTTCAAAGCTGGAAAGATCGCTGAGCACCATCGATCCTGTGCTGCGCGCTGCCTGCCCGCGTCGCAGATCGGCGATCGCACTCAGCTGTTGCAACGCGTGACGCAACCAGTCCCCCGCGACACCTTTCACATCAACGATGGGCGATTCACTTAACGCCGCCTTGGCGAGCTCTGTTTGCCTCGTGGCAATGTAACTGCGCCGCACGGCTCCTTCCCACAGAGCGCTGAGCTCGGCTGCACTGTGCGGCTGATGCAACAGCGCTCGCGCCGTGCGGCTCATCCAATGTGCCGAAGGTCGCAACGCAGGATTGGGCGAAAGCAACGCCGCGATCAACGCCTGCAATTCTTTCGGGCAATTCAAGCTAGCAATGCGATCCTGGGGAACCTGCCTTTGGTTCAACAAATTCGGTTCCAAGATTTCCGCCAACAGTCGACCGAAAGCCCACAAGTCCCGTGTGCGCGCCGTGCTTGCGCCTGAATTTTCGAAAGCCTCGGGTGGCAAATAATGTGGTGTGCCCATCAACACCGGTTCGGCGGAAAGCGCATCGCCCATTCCCAAATCCACCAACACGGCGTGCGTGCTGTGTGCGCCCTCGCCCCGTTCCACCATCACATTGGCGGGCTTGACATCCCCATGCGAAAGGCCGGCACTGTGGAGTGCATCGATCGCCTCACCGACGTCGCGCGCTACCGCCAGTGCCAGCTCCACCGCGGCGCGATGATCGCGCGTGCCTTGCACGCTGAGGGGTTGCCCTTCGCACCATTGGAGCGCGACGTAGGGTGCGCCTGCGAGCGCCGGGTATTGCGGCTTGAGCGATTGCGGCACAAAGCCCGCGCCCGCGACGGCACACAAGCTAGGTGAGTCGAGTAAGCACAACTTGGAGGCCTCGTTCGCAAGCCGAGTGCGTTCGGCCAACGAACGCCCCACCTTGAGGGCCACTTTCGCTCCTGAGGAGCGCAACATTGCCAGCCAAACGGTGCTGCTGGCGCCCACCCCGGCCTGGCCGACAATTTCGTAGGGAAATTCAGCGTCTGCCCGGGTCGACAACCCTGGTGGCACCCCTGAATCCCACGACACAGTTTGATTCTAGCTGTAAGATGTGCTCCGTCAACTCAGTTGACTGCCCGAAGCTGGGTCCTTCAAGGGCGCGCAAGGGCCCTGCCGAGCTCAGTCGCTCAGCACGGCTGTCCCAACTGCGCGTAGAGACTCAGCTATCCGCGTACAGATTGAGCTGATCGCGCATCACTTTTTCGTTCACACCGCTCACGATGTGCTCGCGCAAACAGTCAGCGAGCGTCAGCAGCATGTCGTCGACGCCCTCTTCTTCCAGGATCTTCGCCAGGACTTTGCGGGCTTCACGGCTGTCGTCTTGGCGCAAAAATTCGCGCACCTTGTCGACGGTGATTTCTCCCTGAAAATCCAGGTACATGTTTGACATCAGGTAGCGCACAAGCTCGCTCACAGAGGGCCTCCTAAAAGCGCGGACAAGGCCAGGGCTATACATACGGCGGGAAGAGGACCGCAAGCAGATACAGCCTTTGGAGGCGATTTCGTTAACGCCCGGCGCTGCAATTCCATTCAGCGCGGCGGAATTGCCTCCAAATCCGACCGGGGCGCTAGCGCCAGATCAGGTACAAGTACACAGCCGGGCTGACCAACAATAGGGCATCGACTCGGTCGAGTAGGCCGCCGTGCCCGGGCACAATCCAGCCGGAATCCTTGGCGTTTACCGAGCGCTTGATCAGCGACTCGGCGAGATCACCCAGTTGGCCCAATAGGCCACAAAACAGGCCCAACCCCAGCGCAGCCGGCAGGGAGATCGAGGGCAGATACCAGAAGTGAGCCAAAAGGCCGCCCGACATCGCCCCGCCCAGTGCCCCCAACAATCCCTCGCGGGTTTTCTTGGGGCTCACCTGCGGATGCAGTGGAGTTTTCCCAAAGAAGCGCCCCCCCAGATAGCCCCCGGTGTCGCCAAGCCAGGCAAACATCAGCGTCATGAGCACGATGTTAGAGCCATGCTCGAAATCGCGGCGCAAGAGCGCCAGGGTGCAAAAGAGCAAGCCGATATAAAGCGGCACAGCGATCAGTCCGCTGATGCGCAGTGCTGCCTGCGGTAGATCCCCCACGCGATAGAGCGGCAGCAGTAAGCCGACGATCGTGACGAGTAGCAAGGTGGTGGGCAGCAAGCGCGGATCGGCCTGCGCTTGATAAAACGCGAAGGACACCGCCAACGTGAGCAGCGAGCCTACCGTTTGCGACAATCGATCGCCCGGGTGCGTCATGCCCAGCACTTCGCTCGCTGCCACGCCGGAGGCGACGAGCACCATTAGGAACCAACCCCAAGCCGGGCCCCAATAGAGCAGCGCCAAGATTGCAGGGCTAGCGAAGGCTGAAGTGATCAGTCGGATGGAGAGATTGCTCAGCGCCACGCGCTTTGGCGTTTAACAGCGCTGCGCAAAGGCAACAAGCCTGCGCCCAGAGGTTGTGGCCCCAGGCGTGCGGCGTCGCCTGTCGTTGAGGGTGGCCACGCCCGAGGAAAATCGATAGATCCAACCCCGCTCATGAAGCAACGCGTGTTCAGTCATCTGCGCTCGCGCCTGCCGCTGCTGCTTGGGGCCTTGCTCGTAGCGCTGCTCTGCGCACTCACGCGGCCGGTGTCTTCAGCAAACAATCGCGATGGGCTTGCGGCGCTCCTTGCTCGCGCGACAGGGCAATGGGTCGATTCCACGCAGCTGGTGTGGGAGCCGAGCGACGGCGTACTCATGGATTTGTTGCTGGGCCGCCGCTTGTTCTTTCTCGCCGCAGGCCAGCGCGGCGGGCCGAACGATGTGTATCAAGCTTCGGTTCGTCTTGCGCCCAGTGGTCAGCCTTTGGGCGCGCGGCTAATTCGCAACATCACGCAGACGCCCTTGGGCGACGAGGGCAATCTGCACGGAGCGGGGCGATTTGTGGTGTTCACGACGACTGCGTACGACGTGGTGCAAGCGTTGAGCGTTCTCGACGCGCGCGGTACCGATCCGGGCGATCTGCCGACCGGTTTTTTCAACCGAGTCCTGGCGGCCGTCACCGCGTTTCAACAGACGGGTCACTTTGCGGGGCTCGGTCACGCGGACATCGTGTTCGAGCAACCGCCCGCAACGCTGCATTTGGATCTGGACGATTCGCGCATGGTGATCGACTCGCAATCCGATCGCTCGGTGCTGGTTTTTGATCTGTTGCGCCGCACCTTGCACGGGTTACACGGCGAGGCGCCCGAGGGGGGGCAATTGTCTGTTCGCCAGTACGGCGCAAAGCCTTTCCTGCTATGGGCGGTGGACACTCTGCGCGAAGAATTGGGACCAAAGCTGGTCGCGTTCATTCAGAGCACAGTGTTCGGCGCGAAGGATCGCGTCGAGCGCACCGCGTACTCTATCGCCAACAAAGTGAGTGCCTCGGGGTCAAGCGAGCTCGCCTCTGCCCCCAAGCGCGCGCGTGACACGAGCGAGGCCGCAACATGGCCGCCTGCTCCCATTGCATCACTGTGGTCACAACCCCAAGCCGGCGAAGGACAGTGGGTGCCGGCGGGCCCTGCACCAGCGCGCTCGGAGCACCCCCCTGCATTCTATCGCACCTTCCTGCGCCCGGATCGCAATCGCCCCTATGCTCAACTGATCTTGATCGCGATGGACATGCGGCAGTTGCAACTTGGCATGCAAGCCGGGTACGAAGATCCGAAGCCGCTCACTGGGCCGCCCGGCAGCGGCCGACTGCCGAAAGAAGCCGTTGGCAAAGTAGTCGCCGTGTTTAACGGCGCGTTCAAGACGTCGCACGGAGCCTACGGCATGATGGCCGACGGTCGTGTGCTCGTCCCTGCTGTGCCCCACGCCGCTTCCATCGTTATTGCGCAGAGTGGCGATGTCGGCTTCGGGAATTGGCCCGCGTTCAAAGAGATCCCCCGCGGCGTGATCGCGTTTCGGCAGAATCTAGACGCGCTGGTCGAAGGGCGCACCGTGAATCCAACCGGGCGCGGTGAGTGGGGCGAGCGCTTGGCCGGCGACAGCGTGCTCTCCGAGCGAACAGCTTTGTGCCGCACCAGCGCGGGGCAGCTGTATTACGCCTGGGGCAAGGAATTGACGGCCGATACATTGGCCTCCGCGTTGCAACAGGCTGGCTGCGACTACGCCGTGCACCTGGACATGAATCCGAAGCAATGCGGGTTCGCGTTTGTTTCGAATGACGCGACGTCGGCGCCTTCGAAATTGGAGTTGGCGGATGAGCGTATGGACATTAACCCAGAGCGCTACGTCACCTACTCGCCCAAGGATTTCTTTTTCTTAGTTCCTTACCAGGCAACGCCTGCGCCGCTGGGCGGTGTTCAATGGCAACAAAGCCCCGGCGCACAACCCGAGCCAACCTGGATGCCCGCGCTGTTTGAAGCCAGTGCCCAGTTGGGGAGTCTTCCTGTTCAGCTCACCTGGTTTGAACGGGGGCGTGTGGATTGGCGATTGCGAGCCGGTTTGCAGGAGCCACGGGTGCAGGGTTATCGCCCACCCAAGTTCGAGTTGGATGCGGGTGATCGGGAAGCTGCGCTGTACGTGACCAATTTGGGCAACGCCACCGCTGGCAATTCGTATGGCATGGCTTTCGACGGCGAACCAAGTCTGCCCCTGCACGACGAACAGGTGACCCTGGTAGTGCCCCAGAGCGGGGATCTGCGCCTGGTGCCGCCGGGTCAAGCGCTGGAACTCAGCAGCACTGATTCTGCGGTTCAACTCCCACTTTTGGCCATGGCCGGAAAAATCAGCGTACGCGCCAGTACTCGCGGCAGTCGCGTTCCGCGTGCAGCGCTGTGCGTGAGGCGGGATGGAACGGTGATCGTCGCGAGCGCTGAGAACGACAGCAGCGATGTCCTCGCGCTGGCGCTGCGCGCCCAAGGATGCGATGACGTTGCTGAGCTCGATCGCGGCTCGCACCACGTTGCTTTCAGTGCGCGCGCCGGTACCAACAGCGAAATCGCAACGAGCTACGAAGCCAGCGCGCTGTTTGCAATTGGCCGGCCCATGCAGCCGCACACGTTCCGCTTTATGCCGCGTTCTCCAACAAATCCTTGAGGCGCGTCATGGCACGCGAATGCAGCTGCGAGACTCGGGGCTCGCTGACACCCAACAGTTGCCCCAGATCCTTGAAACGCACGCCGCGGAAGTAATGCATGGCCACGATGTGGCGCTCGCGCTCCGGCAACTGATCCACTGCTCGGGTCAGTTTATCTTTTGCCGAGCGGGCTTCAGCCGCTGTTTCGGCGTTATGCGAATCCGCGGCGGTCAAGCAGCGCACCTGATCGACTTCGCTCACATCGTCCAAACGCAGGACCATGGGCGCAAAGCTGCTGCGTGAGCCCGCCGCTTCCGCCGCTTCCGCTGCAGCCGCACGCGCTCTGCGTGGCAGCCAGTCTTGCGCACGCAGCTCGTCCAAAATCGCACCGCGAATGCGCACCCGCACGTACCAATCGAAATTGACGGATTCTTCGTGCGCATGCTTGCGGATGGCGTCCCACAGCCCGCTCATGCCCGCAGCCACCAAATCGTCGCGCAGTACGTTGCGCGGCACCTTGCGCTGAAAGCCGCCTGCGATCTGTCGCACCACGTGGGCGTAGCGCGCCACGAACACCGCCTGCTCTGAAGCGCTCAGCGGGGAGCTACCGGTGCTGGCCTTCTGCGCGGGTCGCCCTTTGGCTTTGAGGGGGGTGGAAAGCGTCGAGGTCTGGGTTGAAGCGTTGGCCATCGTTTGAAAGACCTAAGCAGGCGGTGTGCCAAGCTGACACACCTCGTAAAGATGCGTTAACAGGGCAGGCATTCATTCACCCACATGGGTGAAAAATTACCTCGATAGAAAGCCAAGTCGATTCAAGCAAAGCGACCGGCAATCGACTTGTTCAGGTAAGAACAGTGTCTATTAGCGTTAAATTATGTCAAACCGACAGAATTAATGTTCGTTATGCCGGGATATAAATGTGCAGTGGATATGAAATACCCAGGGAGGTAACTGATTACCCACCCCAAATTCCAGCTCCACTAGAGGGAGGCAACTGGCACGGGGGGTAATGTTGGGGCTGGTTCAGGCGCTGTCTCAGGCGCCATGTCAGGAGCTTTGCGTGCCGGCGGGGCGACCGCAGGCTTGCTCGCGCCCGCGTAGGCGTAATTCGGGGGTTCGCCGGGGCGAGCCTGATCAACCCAGTAGGCCCGCGTTTGACGCACATCGGCGTGAACGAAGGAGGAGTTAGGATAGAAGCCCACCCCCAGTGACGGAAAGGTGAGCAAGTAATCGCGCAGGGCCACGTTGGTAACGCCATCGACCGAGAAATCCACGGCGTGCCCCAGCGTGTGGCGCGAAGCCCGAGCGAAAGAGTGCTCGCGGTAGCCGCCGACAATGCGGATTGAGCGGCCTCCGAATTTGTTGCTGACTGACACCAACAGGCGGATCAGGCGATCTGGAACGTCCATTTGTTTACCGGTGCGCCAAGAGGCCAGCACGCGACGGATCCCGGTTTTGGCCCGGGGAGAGATCACGTCGCCCTTGAGGATCGCGTAGCCGCTCCATGAGCCGGCCGTGCCGGCTAGGATGAGAAAGCCTGCTTTGGGCCCCGCGGGCTTGCTCGCTGGCGCGGGTTGCGCTGCCGCCTTTAACTCAGCGGCCTCAGCGGTGGGTTTAGCGACGGGGTTCGTTTTTTCAGCGCCTTTGAGCTTGGGCTCGATGTGGGTGCTGGTGCTCTTGTCTGGGGCCTTCGTCGCGGCCTCGGCGCGGACAAGGGGGACCTTGTCGGTGCTCTTCTTGCTGGGCTCTGCGTGGCCGCTCGTATTTTTGTCAGCAATGGCTTTCTTGGCCGGGAGTTTGGTTGCGGCGTGGGCTTCAGCGCTGTGACCACCAGCACGGTGAGCCGCACCGCTTGGAAAAACATGCCGCTTGGTCTCAGCAAGCGCAGAGGGGGCGAGCAGCGTCAGGACTGATAACAGAACCAGTGATCGCAGCCTGGGGGTTGGAAATGAGCGGGTCATCCTTTTCGCCTTAACCCCAGGCGGCGGGATTGGTCCACTTTGCGGCGTCTTTCCGCCCAGCTACGGGGGATGCAATTCGCTCGCCCCTTTCTTGGCGGTTCTTCTCTGAGGGTGCCAGACTTCGCGGTGCAGGGCTCAGCAGCGCCTGCGCGAGGACTCATGGGCGAAGGAAGAAACCTGGTCGGCGTCGACATTGGCTCGAGTTCGATCAAGGTGTGTCAAGTCAAGGAGACCCGCAAAGGGCCCCTGCTCACGCGCCTGGGATACGTCGCGCTGCCCCCGCAAACAATCGTAGACGGCCAGGTAATGGACGCCAACGCTGTGGTCGAATCTTTGGTCAAAGTATTCAAAGACGCCAAGATCCGCCAACGTGAGATTGGTCTTAGTGTTTCTGGCCAGAGCGTGATCATTCGTAAGATCGCAGTTCCCATCATGACCTCCGCTGAGTTGGAGGAGCAGATCCAGTGGGAAGCCGAGCAGCACATTCCGTTCGATATCAAAGACGTGCAGGTCGACTACCAGGTATTGCGTCGCAGGCCAGAAGACAGCCAAATGGATCTGTTGCTGGTTGCCGCCAAGCGCGACCAGATCAACGATTACGCGCAGCTCGCGCGCGACGCCAAACTCCGACCCGTAGTGTGCGACATTGACGCGTTCAGCGTACAGAATCTGTTCGAAGCATCGCGCGGCATGCCGCAAGATCAAACGGTGGCTTTGATCAACATTGGCGCAAGCTTGGCCTCGCTCAACATCATTTCCAAAGGGGTCAGCGCTTTTACTCGCGAAATCGCCAACGGCGGCAACGTGATCACGGAAGAAATTCAGCGCCAATTGGGGGTCCCTTTCGAACAAGCCGAGATTTATAAGTGCGGCGGCACTGTGCCGGGCGAAGAAGCGGGGCTGGTGCCTGAGCAGGTCACGTCGCTGATTGAATCGGCATGCGATTCGATTGCGGCGGAAATTCAGCGCAGCCTGGATTTCTATCTGGCGACCAGTGGTGAGGGCGAAATCTCAAAGATCCTGATCACGGGTGGCTGCGCCAATCTCACTCCGCTGGCGCGCTGCATTGAGCGGCGCGCACGTGTGTCGGTTGAGATTTGGGCGCCCACCGAGCGCGTCAACGTGGATAAAGGCGTGGATCTCACTTTGGTAGAGACCCGCGCGGCGCAGTTGCCCGTCGCTTTGGGTCTGGCGCTGCGCAAGGAACGGGAGGTACGCGATGATTCGCATTAACCTCCTGCCGCAAAAGCGGCGCATTCAGAGTGGCGCTGAGGGCAGTCAGCTGTGGCTGTTCATCACCATGGCGCTAGTGGGCCTAGAGATTGTGGGTTGTTTCATGCTCTACAGCAACAAGCAGGAAGAGCTGGCAAACCAGAAGCGCAAGAACGCCGAGATGATCGTTCGCATCGAGAAGGCGAAGGCTTCGGTGAAAGATCACGACAGCGTGAAGGCGAAGCTGGAGCAGCTGCGTTCGCGTGAAGATGCAATCGCTAAGCTGCAGAACGCTCGCACGGGGCCCACCGCCATGTTGCTTGAGATTGCCCGTATTCTCACCCCCGGTCGCGGGCCCACCGTGGATCCTGAGAAGCTCAGCCAGTTGCGCCGCGAGAATCCACTCGCCGTGTACAACCCCACCTGGGACACGCGCCGCTTGTGGATCAAGAAACTAATCGAAGAGTCGCGCGTCGTGTCGATGGACGGCCAAGCGCGTGACGCGGAGGATGTCGCTGAGCTGGCGCGAAGGCTCAGCCTTTCCGCCTACTTTTATGACGTCAAGATGATGCCCGGCAAAATGTCCAACGATTCGAAAACGAACCTCAGTTTGATGTCGTTTCAGATGCAGACGAAGGTGCGCTACTGATGGCTAAGGGACCGTCGTTTCTCTCCAAGCTCAATCGCGGCGCAAAGGTCGTCATTGGTGGCGTGCTCGTGGCTTTGACCGCCGTCGTGTACTTTGTGGTTTTCCACAATGACCTGCAGACGAGTGTGGACAGCGCCAGGACAGAATACCAGAAACACCAAATTGAGTTGACTGAAGCGGAAGCCGCAAAGCAGGCGTATCAAAAGGATCTAGCGGAGCTTGCCGATCGAGAGCAGCGTCAGCGGGAACTCAGTAAGATCTTGCCGCAGACGACAGAATACCCCGCCTTCCTCAGCGCAATTCAGGGTGTTGCGAACATCACTGGCGTGACGTTGAACGCGTGGACACCGCTCGAGGAGGCCCCAGAGGCGTTCTACGCGCGTGTGCCTATGAAGGTGAGCCTCAGCGGTCGATACCACCAGATTGCGAAGTTTTTCTACCAGGTGGGGCAACTCGATCGCATCATCAACATGGAAAATATCGCGTTGCAGGAGCCCTTCAAAGCCAAGGCCAGCGGCGACATCGTGCTGAATGTTACGGCCCTGGCGACGGCATTCCACTTGATTGAGAATGGCGCGGGTGCCGCGGACGACAAAAAGGGCAAGGGCAGGAGGAAGCGGTGAACAAGGGGTGGGTCATCGCGGTGTCGGTTGTATTCTTGGCTGCTTGCGGCTCAAGTGCGGCTCCAGCGGGCGGCGGCTCGGGTGGAGGTGCCGCAAAGGCATCG
>DATJEQ010000227.1:0-5068 GCA_035496495.1 Polyangiaceae bacterium | reverse complement strand
GTCGCTGAGTTCTCGCTACGGAGTAGCGCCCGCACCGCCGCGGTGTTCCCGCAGCAATTCGTCGCTCGAGTGCGGGTAACCGTTGGCGCCGCGTTGACGGTCGAGTTCGAAGTTGAAAATACCGGTGCGGAGCCGTTCGATTACGAGATCGCGCTTCACAGCTATCTGACCGTGGGCGACGTCAGAGAAGTGTCCGTCTCAGGCCTGCAAGGAGCTGCCTACTTCGACAAAGTGAGCGGCCAGCAAATAAGTGGCCAGCACAGCGTGGAACAAGCCACCGCGCCGCTGAAGCTCTCCGGCGAAACGGACCGCGTGTACGATAGTACCGCCCGCGTCGTGGTCGAAGATCAGCGCCTTAAGCGGCAATTGATCATCGACAAATCCGGATCCGCCAGCACCGTGGTCTGGAACCCCTGGCAACAAAAAGCCTCCAAGATCTCAGACTTCGCCTCCGAATCCTGGCCTCACATGCTGTGCATCGAAGCCGCCAACGTGAGCCCCAACGGGATTCACCTACAACCCCAAACCCGCCATTGCACATCGACCACAATCCGGGCGCGCCAAGTTACGACGACAACAACGTGATCTCGGTGATTTCTGATGTTGTGCCGAGGCGCATGGGGGGGCCCCAGTAGCCGGTGCCGCTGTTGACGTAGACCATGGTGCGACCCACGCGACCCATTCCGGCCACAACGGGTTGCTGCAGCTTCACCAAGTAATTGAAGGGCCAGAGCTGCCCACCGTGGGTGTGACCCGAAAGCTGCAATTCGACGCCGAAGCTCTCGGCTTGCAGGGCCTGTACGGGCTGATGCGCGAGCAGCACCAAGCTGCGCGACGGGTCGCGTCCTTGTGTTGCGCGCGCGATGTCCGCGCCGTGGCCGTGACCGAACTGCGCGGCGTGGTGATCGTCGATGCCGGCCAGATCGAAGCTATGCTCCGCTGAGCCAATGCTGACGCGTTCATTGCGCAACACGCGAATGCCGATTTGCGCCAGGTGCTGGCACCACTCCACTGCCCCTGAATAATATTCGTGATTACCCGTGACGAAGAACACGCCGTAGCGCGCCTTCAGCTTGGCGAGCGGCTCCACCAAGTGCCCAATGCTGGCGACACTGCCGTCCACCAAATCCCCGGTGATGGCGACAATATCCGGGTTCAGCGCGTTGGTTCTCTCGACAATATCGTTGATGAAATCCAAACCCAACGTGGGCCCTAAATGCACATCAGAGAGCTGCACTATTCTTGTGCCACTCATGGCCGCAGGCAGCCGGGAAAGCTTCACCTGCACCTTGCGCACCACTGCTCCTCCAAGGCCCGTGGCCAACGCGACCCCGGTGGCGCCGCCGCCCACCAACAGCACAACCGACGCCAGCAGGCGCGAAACAAACAGTCGCCTTGCGTCATCTTGCGCTGGCGCAGCGGTCGACAGTGCGGCCTGCGCCAGATGTGAAACGGAGGTGAAGCCAAACCTTATCAAGTCGGCCAGCAGCAGGCTCACGATGAACAGCCACAGCACACCGAGCCAGCTGAATGCGGGCACCAACAAACTCGAACGGATTGACGGCGGCAAAGACCGACCCGCAACCAGCGAAACAACCAGCAACACGAACAGCGCAATGACCGCCACAGTCAAGGCGCGGTGCACCATCAGGGGCAGCTCAAGGTCGCGCACCAGCCGGGCCCAGGCGTAGTAATGGCCCGCGCCCACGATCGACAGAAACACCAGGATAAAGATCGCAAAACGCAGCAATTCAGGCACGCTGCCCAAGTATATGGGCCCCTGCCAACGCCAGCGGAAGCCCCAAAAACGGCGGCCCCCGCCGATTTTCCGAGGCGATTTTCCGGGCCAGGGGCCTGCCCCACCTCAAAAAAGGGGCTCCAGCCGCCCGGATCTGAAGGAAACTGATTGCGGCACAACGCTAGGTTTGCGATTTCGCGACGCCCGATTGTGTCAAGCTCCCCCAGCAGGAGGTAAGCCCGAACCGTGTCGACGATGCCCCAAGACCAACAGGTCGATCTCGATCCTACCGAAACGCGTGAGTGGCTGGATTCAGTCGACGCAGTCGTTGAACACAGCGGCGCGGGAAGAGCCCGCTACTTGATTCGACGAATGTTGGAAGCGTCGCAGCGCCACGGCATTGCGCCCGCGTTGCCGCTCAACACGGATTACGTCAACACGCTGCCTGCCGACAACGAGCGCAAGTACCCGGGCGACGCGCTGATCGAAAAGCGAATTCGACGCATCATTCGTTGGAATGCGGTGGCCATGGTGCAGCGCGCCAACATGCAATTCTCCGGCATTGGCGGGCACTTGTCCTCTTACGCGTCGAGCGCCAGCTTGTACGAAGTGGGCTTCAACCACTTCTTCCATGGGCCCGATTCGCCTGGAGGCGCCGACCAGATCTACTACCAAGGGCATGCCGCTCCCGGCATCTACTCGCGCGCCTTCCTCGAGGGGCGGCTGAGTGCGGATTCATTGGAGCATTTCCGGCGAGAAGCGGGCACGGCGCACGGCCTGTCTTCCTACCCGCACCCGCGGTTGATGCCGACGTTTTGGTCCTACCCCACTGTCAGCATGGGGATTGGCCCAATCAGCGCGATTTATCAGGCGCGCTTCAATCGCTACCTGCACAACCGCGGCATCAAAGACACCTCGGGGCAGCGCGTGTGGGCTTTCTTGGGAGATGGCGAATGTGACGAACCGGAAAGCCTCGGGTCGCTCGGGATCGCCGCCCGCGAGGGGCTCGACAATTTGATCTTCGTGATCAATTGCAACCTGCAGCGGCTCGACGGACCGGTACGCGGCAACAGCAAGATCATTCAAGAACTGGAAGCGATCTTCCGCGGTGCCGGTTGGAACACCATCAAGGTGATCTGGGGCCCTGAGTGGGACGACCTGCTCGCGAAGGACAGCGAGGGCCTGCTGCGACGGCGCATGAACGAAGTCGTCGACGGCGCGTTCCAGAAATACACCACCTCGGATGGCGCCTACATCCGCAAGCATTTCTTCGGCACAGATCCGCGTCTGGCAGATCTGGTCAGCCATCTTTCCGACGACGAGGTGCGCAAGCTGCGTCGCGGAGGTCACAGTTACCGCAAGCTCTACGCCGCCTATGACGCTGCCACCCAGACCAAGGGGCGGCCCACGGTGATCCTAGCCCACACCGTCAAGGGTTGGACACTCGGTGAGGGCATCGCGGGCAGCAATATCACCCATCAAAAGAAGAAACTCGACGTTGACGAGTTGCGCAAATTCCGCGACGAAATCGAACTACCCATCAAAGACGACCAATTGGAAGACGCTCCGTTCTTCCATCCGGGTAGAGACAGCGAGGAAGTGCAATATCTGCTTGAGCGCCGGCGTGCGCTGGGCGGCAGCATTCCTGCACGGCGCGGTCGAGCTCAGGTGCAACTCGATATCCCGGGCGACGATCTGTACGAAGAATTCATGGGCGGCATGGCCAAGGGCGAAGCGTCGACCACGATGGTGTTCGCCCGTCTCTTGTCCAAGCTGATCCGCGACAAGAACATCGGTCGCCGCGTGGTGCCTATTGTTCCGGACGAAGCGCGCACCTTCGGGATGGACGCACTGTTCAGCCAAGTGGGCATCTATTCCGCCCTGGGGCAGCTGTACGAACCCGTCGATAAGGGGCGCGTGCTCTACTACCGCGAGAGCAAGGACGGCCAGGTGCTCGAAGAGGGCATCACCGAAGCGGGCAGCATGGCTTCGTTCATGGCGGCTTCGACGTCGTACGCGGCGCACGGCGAGCCGATGATCCCGTTCTACATCTTCTATTCGATGTTCGGCTTTCAGCGCACCGGGGATCAGATGTGGGCCTGTGGCGACGCTATGGGGCGCGGCTTTTTGCTCGGGGCTACTGCGGGCCGCACAACACTCAACGGCGAAGGCTTGCAGCATGAAGACGGCCACAGCCTGTTGCTTGCCTCCACGGTACCGGCTTGTGTCGCCTACGACGTTACATTCGCCTTCGAACTGGCCACCATCGTCAAAGACGGCCTGCGGCGCATGATGCAAGACGACGAGAACGTCTACTATTACATCACGCTGCAGAACGAGAACTACGCCATGCCGGGGATGCCCGAGGGCGCAACCGAAGGCATTTTAAAGGGGATCTACAAGTACCGCTCCGCCGACAAGCACGGCAGCAAAGGTCCAAGCACAAAAGGCCCAAGCACAAGAGGCCCAAGCACAAGAGGCACTGTGCAGCTCTTCGGCAGCGGGTCGATCATGCTGCAGGTGCTGCGAGCTCAGGAGATCTTGAGCGAGCGCTACGGTGTCGCCGCCGACGTGTGGGGCGTCACCAGCTACAACCAGCTGCGGCGCGACGCCATTGCCTGTGAGCGCTACAACCGCATGCACCCGACGGAAGAGCCCAAGGTGCCGTACATCGCCTCCGTGCTTAAGGACGTAAAAGGTCCGTTCATCGCGGCAAGCGACTACATGAAAACGGTGCAAGATCAGATCGCCCGCTGGATCCCGGGGCAATATGTCGTTTTAGGCACCGACGGCTACGGCATGAGCGACACCCGCGAAGCCCTACGTCGCCACTTCGAAGTCGACGCCGAGTGCATTGTGATCGCGGTTCTTGGCTCTTTGGTTTCAGAGGGCGCCGTGACCGCCGCCGAGGTGCAGCAAGCAATCGTTGACCTAGGCGTTGATCCGGAAAAGATCGACCCGATGAGCGTGTGATGCAGAACGGCCGCTGCCGCATTGTGCTCACGGGGGGCCCGGGAGGCGGGAAAACGACGGCGGCGGATTTGTTTCGGCGGGAGATTGGGGAGCGGGTGGTGGTGGTGCCGGAGGCGGCCACGCTGCTGTTCTCGGGCGGCTTTCCGCGCACCACGGACTTGGACGCGCGCAAGTCGGCGCAATGCGCCATCTATCACGTGCAGCGCAATCTAGAGGATGTGCAATCCGCGCAGTTTCCCGATCGGATCTTGCTGTGTGATCGTGGCACCGTCGACGGCGCGGCGTATTGGCCCAATAGTGCGCATGGTTTCTTCGAGGCCGTGGGCAGCACTCAGGAGAAAGAACTCGCCCGCTACG
>DATJEQ010000226.1:0-9534 GCA_035496495.1 Polyangiaceae bacterium | reverse complement strand
CTCGCTCCTAGCGCATATTCGCAACAACCCGCTGCAGCAGTTTCGGCCCAACCCGCAAAGCCGGCTAATGAAAAGGCCAGCACCGGAGCGGATTCGGATCTTTCGGATCCCGATTACGCTGTCGTGCGCGTGAATTCGGGCGGCGTCACGCTCCGTCGCTGTCTTGAACTCTCGACGCTTAACTTCCCCAAAGTGCAGGAAGCTCGCGCGAAAGCCGCGAAAGCGCGGGCGCAGCTGTCAGAGGCTCACGCGGCACCATTCAGCGAATTCACGGCAACGGGCGGCTTGGGGTTGGCCCCCAGTGTTCGCGGTACGGGCGTTTATAGCCCGAACAGTGACGTGGCGCTGTCGCGCAGCATGGGCGTCGCTTGGCAGCTGGGC
The DNA here is from genome assembly GCA_035496495.1 of Polyangiaceae bacterium. Taxonomy (GTDB): domain Bacteria; phylum Myxococcota_A; class Polyangia; order Polyangiales; family Polyangiaceae; genus SZUA-265. The sequence continues at coordinate 9,153 of DATJEQ010000226.1, read as the reverse complement.
TTTGAGGGCGTGGTGCCGTTGTGGACTTTCGGCAAAATTGACAACGCCATCGATGCGGCGGAAGCTCAAACACAGGTGAGCGCGCAGGAAGTGCTCAAAGCCAAGCACGAAGTGCAAATGGCAGTGCGCCAAGCCTACTACGGGCTTCAGCTTTCGACGGATGCCCTGTACTTGGTGCGCAGCGCGATGCACCGAATCGACAAGTACTTGGAGCGCATGGAAGCAAAGCCCGACATCGACACTAATGATGTCGACTACGTTAAAGTGAAGATGAATCGTGCTGAGCTGACCGCCCGTGAAAGCGAAGCCCTGAAAGATACAGAAATTGCGCGTGCGACGCTGGCCTTCCTGATCGGCTCTGCCGCACCGGTGCAGATTGTGGACGAGCCCCTGATACCCATCAAACACACGCTTTCGCCGCTCGTGCGCTACTTGGATGCCGCCAAGCTCTATCGACCAGAGATCAACATGGCCCACGCTGGCTTGCTCGCGCGGCAGGCGCAGCTCAGGATGCAACAGTCCCGCTATTTCCCGGATTTAGGCCTCGGGCTGAGCGCGAATTGGATGCGAGCGCCGGAAATCGACGATCAGCGCAATCCATTCGTGCATGATCCGGCCAACTACCTCCACTACGGCGTCGGCCTGGTGATGCGTTGGAAGCTGGATTTCTTCTCGCAGAGTGCCCGCGCTGCTCAAGCCCAGGCCGATTTGGATGCAATGCAGGCCAACGAGCAGTACGCAATGGGTGGTGTCGGGGTGGAAGTGCAAACGGCCTTCCAGCAAGCCAGCGACGCTGCCCGTCGCCTGGACGCCTACACGGAAGCCACGCGCTACGCCAAGCGCTGGCTGGTTTCAGTGCAGCAAGGCATTGATGTAGGCACGTTCGACGACCAGGACATTGTTGAGCCGGCGAAAGAATACGCGCTCAAGAAGTTCGCGCGCATGCAGGCGACGTTCGACTACAATATGGCGCTCGCCAAGTTGGCGCTGGCCACGGGCTGGGACGCTGTTGCTCCTACAAATTGAGGGTGCTCCAGCGAACTGAGGCGCTGGCAGCTCAATCCAGTTAGCTACCGAAAGTGCGCATGCGTGTTTCGGCTTCATCGAGCTTCTTCTCGATGCTCTGCATCGCGTTCTGAATCGACTCTTGAAGCATGGCCACAATGGTGGTCAATGAGCCGCGCAACGCTTCATAGTAGCGTTGTCGTTCGGTGGAATGAATCAGAGCCGGGGGATAATCCGCCCGCAACAACAGAATATTCATCAACAACCGCGCTACTTTGCCGCTGTCTAGCGGGAAGGGGAACACGCGCAACAGATCGTAATGAACCCGAGCGGCCACCTTGAGCGGGCTCTTGAGCTTCTTCGGCTCAGGCCCCGCGAGCCAATCGAACACCTGCCGCACTTTGTAAGCGATCTTGTCGGGCGCTGCGTACTCGTGGAAGTACAAGCGGTGCTGCGGAATATCTTTGCGGTATTTGACCGTCTTCAGATCGCCCTCTTCCGGGTTGAGCACTAAGTACAGGCGTTTCACCACGTCGACCGTGACCGGCGCGCGGCGCTTGTCGCCCAGCTCAACCACGAGATCGATCGCCGCTTTGTGCCTGCGGATCTGTTCGACCGCGGTTTGCATGCTCGAATCCGGCACGATGGCAGCATCCGGCGTGATTGCGGCGCGCAGTTCTTCGAATGTGTACACGCTGCCTTCGAGCGCGCTGTCGTGATAAATCCAGGACATCAGCATGGACTCTTCGTGCTCCTTGCGGAACGCCGCATCCATCTTCGCCAAGCGCTGCTGCACCAAGGCATAACGTTCTTCGATGCTCTCAGGCGGCGCCACCGGGGCAGGGGGCGGCACGGTGCGCGGTCGCGCTTCCAACGCCGAATCGATGCGCGGGGGTCTCAGGTTGGCGAACTTGGCGTACTGCGTTGTTGCCGAAGCAACGCGACTCGTTCCCGCTTGATTCGGAATCGCCGTCGGTGAGTAGACCCGCACCCCCGGGCTGCGCATCCCGCCGCGCATCCCGCGCCCAGCGGCCTTGGCCACGCGCAGCTCCAATGCTCGCCTCGCCGCCTCACGCTCCGCGCGAATGCGGGCCTTCTCGGCATCTTTTGCTTTGCGGTAGGCGTCTTGCGCGGCCTTCTTCGCAGCTTGTTCGGCGTCGCGCTTCTTCTGAGCTTCCTCGCGTTCGCGTTGGCGTTCGGCTTCGCGCTCACTCTTCAGGCGCACGCGCTCTTGCTGGCGCTCCAGTTTTTCCCGCTCCTTGGCGGCGGCGCGTTCAATCCTCTGCTGCGCCTTCTGAGCTTCGCGCTCACTCTTCAAACGCACGCGATCTTTGTCGCGCTGCTTGGCAAGCCGCTCGCGTTCTTTGGCAGCAGCTTTTTTCGCTCGCTCTTGGTCTTGGCGCTTGCGGTTTTGCTCGGCCTGCTTGGCCTTCGCATCTTTCGCGCGCTGCTTGTTGCGCTCAAGGGCTTGACGTTGCTTTTCCTTCTGAGCAGCGACGCGTTCCTGTTCGCGTTCGCGCTTTAATCGGGCTTGCTCGCGTTGCCGCTCTCGCTGCTCTTGCTCCCGCTCTCGCTGCCGCTGGGCTTGCTCGCGCTGGCGCTCTTTCTGGGCCTGCAGCCGCTCGCGGTCGCGTTCTTTGCGGGCTCGCTCGGCCAGGCGCTTCTTAGCGATGCGATCGCGCAGTGCCGCTTGGGCCGCCCGCTTGCGATCTTTGCCGTTCTTGGCCGCTGCCTTGCGCGGCGCGGCCTTCGGAGCCTTGCGCTTAGCTGACACCTTGCGCGACTTGCTTCCTGTCGCGGACTTGCGTGAGGCAGCGCTTGCCCCGGAACGCTTCCCGTTTCGAGACGATAAGCGTTTGTTTTTATTGCGCTTTTTGGCCTTTGCCATGGTCGTATTGCTACCAATCAGCCGGTCGCCCGGCAAGTGGCCCCCAACGGGCGCCAGAGGCTAGTCGCCCCGATCCTATTTCGTCAAGCACCTCCGCTGCCTCGCAAGAGACGCGGCGAGGCCGGGCAGCTGAGAGCAGAGGCGAGCCGCGAAGAAGCGGCGAGTCGCCGCGCTATCAACTCCAGTAGTCAGGGAAGATTTCGCTGTGTTCCAGCGGCCCTTTGCGCTGGGTCAAGACCTCGCAGCCCGTTTCTGTGACGAGCACTGTGTGCTCGAATTGAGCCGATAGGGTGCCGTCCTTGGTGACGGCTGTCCATTCGTCGTCAAGCACCTCGACGCGCCAATCCCCCAGGTTGATCATCGGCTCAATGGTGAAGATCATGCCGGGCTTGAGGCGCAGCCCCTGACCCCGAACGCCGGTGTGGCTCACCTTCGGTTCTTCGTGGAATTCGCGGCCAATGCCGTGGCCGACGAAATCCCGTACCACGCCGCAGCCCTGGCCCTCCGCGAATTCTTGAATCACGGCGCCGATATCGCCGATGCGCGCCCCAGGTACCACTTGAGCGATGCCCAACTCCAGGCAACGTCGAGAAATCTCTGTGACCCGCTTCGCTTCATCACTGGGGGCGCCCACATAAAAGGTGGCTGAAGTGTCGCCGTGGAAGCCCTTGTACTTGTGGGTCACATCGACGTTGATGATGTCGCCTTCACGCAGCTTTCGATCGCTTGGAATTCCGTGGCACACCACTTCGTTGATCGACGTGCACACGCTCTTGGGAAACCCCATGTAGTTGAGCGGCGCGGGAATGGCGCCCGCCTGCAGGGTGTCGTCGTGCACGAACTGGTTGATGTCGTCCGTGCTGATTCCGGCGCGAATCATCGGGCCGACCTTCTGCAGCGTCTCAGCTGCCATGCGGCAGACCTCACGCATGGCCTCGATTTCACGAGCGGATTTGATTTGGACGGAGCCAGAACGAAACATCGGGAGCGCTCTTATCCTGTGTCAGGCCGCGGTTGCCTTCAAGCAGTGCCAGGATCTTCCTGGATTTTTCTGCTCCTACCCGAGTTGAAAGGGGTGAATGACAAGCGACGGTCGGGCGTCTAATGTGCGGTGGCATCCTCCTTTCCGGGTGGCAAGCTCAGCAGGCGCCGGGGAGGCTAAGAAAGCGAGGACTTGAACATGAATACGCGACAATTTCTGACCTTTGGTTGCATGAGCGCCCTCGCCGGGCTGCTTGCAGGCCCACTGTACGCCGGCCAAGGTGGTGACTCGAAGAAGGGGGCAAAACCCGCTGCCAGCGCAACAGCCCCTGCAAAGAATTCCTGGGCGCTTGAGGGGCCCAGCAGTCTCCATTTTGGTTCAACCAGCGGCGCCATTGCGAAGCTGTACGACACCGTATTCGAAGCAGAGTTCTTACCGCGCTACCACAAAGCCGAGCCCGGCCCGGAAACGGACGCGCTGGACTCGCAGCTGGCCGATCGCAAAGCCGAGCTGCGCGTCGTCACTGAATTCGGCGACACGCCGTCCGCTTTGGACAGCACGCCGCTGCGCTTCGAATTCACGTACAATAATGGTGAGAGCATGACGCACACGACGCTCACACGCACGGTGATGAACGACGATCTCAAGGGTCAGCGCAGCGTCGGCTACGATCGCTCATTCTTCTTTTTCAACGACAAGATGTGGAAGATTTACGACGAATACAAACTGGGTAAGAATAGCCTCTATTCAAGCTTCGATCAGGGCGTTGAGAAGCTGAGCGCGAAGTTTGGCTCGAAGGCGATGGTGCTCAAGGCCGATGAAGCGGCGCACCGCGGCTACAAGGTTGCGCAGTGGGCGAACGATTCAACGGTGATGCAGTTGGTGGATCGTCACGATGATGGACACCTGGCGCTCATTTCGATCCAGAAGTCCGTTTTCGATCACTTGGATCAGTACCGCACCGCCAAACCTGAGGTGAAGACCGTGAGCTCACAGGTGCGCGAGGCGACGAGCGGCAAATCAGGCGCTGACAAGGGTGCAAACCCGGCCGACGCCTACACCCACAAGCACCACTGAGTCCGTCGCTAGATGCCCCCCGGGTGGTTATAGCCGCTCGGGGGTCGGGCGGCCCCCCGCTCAGGTGTCCCAAGCTCGGGCGCCTCAGCTCAGGCGCTTGGCGTGAGACGTTCTGCTCCGTCGGGGAGCAAGCGGCCGGAGGTGACCGTGATCTTGGCGTTCGGTGCAACCCGAGCCAGCAGGGGGGCAATCACCCGGCGAGTGAGCAGGGCGTTGCCCGGGCAGCCAGAAAAACGACCCGTCAAATGCAGGGTGACCCGGTCAGAAGCGGCTTCGATCACGTACAAAGCGCCGCCATCCGCCCGGATCAGGGGCTCAAGGACTCGGCGTAGAACGTCGGTCACTTCGGGGCTGCGCTGTGCCATGGGGGTAAACAAGCTACCACGACGCTTGACCGAATCGCGATAGTTCCTCTACGTTCCGCGCCCCGCAGGCCCCCACAGGGGGTCGGGGCCCCAGAGCCGGGGTCCGCTGGCGCACGAGAGGCCCGGTGCTATCAGTTGGCTCCCCGCAGAATTAGATTGGACAGCTCATGGTAACTATCCGCCTAGCCCGACACGGAGCGAAGAAAGTTCCGTTCTACCGTATCGTTGTGACCAACCACCGCAGCTCACGCGACGGCCGCTTCATTGAGCGCCTCGGTATTTTCGACCCCCGCGAAGGCAAGGATCTGTTCCAGATCGATCGCGACCGACTGGGTTACTGGCAGACAAAAGGCGCAAAGCCCTCTGCCACCCTGACGAAGTTACTCAAGAAATATCCCGCTGCCGCTGCCGCTGCCCAGTGAGGGCTGCTGCGAACGCTTGCTGATTGGAGCGAATTATGGCGCCCGACGATACCCACGAGGACCAAGAGGGCAGCACCAACACGCCGCTCACGCAGTTGATCTCCACCATTGCCCAAGCGCTGGTCGACGATCCAGACAGCGTTGAGGTGCAGGAAATTGACGAAGGCGACGGCGCGTTGATTGAGTTGCGCGTTGCACCCGACGACATCGGCAAAGTGATCGGCAAGGAAGGGCGCACCGCACAATCGATGCGCGCCATCCTGATGGCGGCCTCGTCGAAGATGGGGCGCCGAGCCCACCTCGATATCCTCGATTGAGCCCCAGTCTCGATTGATATTCGGCTCGACTGATATCGTGGCACGCCACTTGTCAGCGAATCTTCTGGAGGTGGGGCGAATCTTAAAGCCCCACGGCCTTAAAGGTGAAGTGCGTGTGCAGTTGCATTGGGTCGGCAGCGAGGCACTGAACCATGTGAGTGAAGTGCTGCTGCGCAAAGAGGGGCGCGAGATCCAAGCAAGGATTGCGTCAGTGCGCGATGGTGGCAAAGGCGTCTTGCTCAGTTTGAATGAGGTTGCCGATCGCACTGCGGCCGAAGCGATCTGTGGCGCGAGCGTTTGGGTCGACAGAGCTCAATTGCCCAAGCTTAAGCCTGGCGAATACTACCTTGCCGATTTGATCGGGGCGCAGGTTGTCGCGCCCGATGGGGCACTGGGCAAAGTGGTCGATCTGTCGTTCTATCCCAGCATGGATTGTTTGATCATCGAGACATTGACGGGAGCGCGAGTGGAGCAGCCGCTCTTGCCGCATTGGATTGGCCGAGTCGACGTGACGGCCGGCAGGATCGACCTTTCCAGCCGTGATGGGTTGATTGAGGGGAATGGAAGGTGATTGTGCAGCGCATCGCGGTCATCACGTTATTTCCAGAGCTCTTCGAGGCTTTCGGCAGCACTAGCCTGGTGGGCCGCGCGATGGAGGCGGGGCTCTTGTCACTGCATCTCGAAGCGCTGCGCCCATATGGATTGGGTAAACACTTGAGCGTTGACGACACGCCGTATGGCGGTGGCTCGGGAATGCTGATGCGAGTGGATTGCTTGGTGGCCGCGTTGGAGGCCGTTGACGCACAGTTCGTTAGCGAGGGCCCATTCCATCGCGTGTTGGTGACACCCCAAGGTGCGCCATTCAAGCAGAGCGCCGCGCTCGCGTTGAGTCAGAAGCCACGCATCGTCTACGTGTGCGGGCGATACGAAGGATTTGATGAGCGCGTGCGGCAATTCGTTCACCAAGAGATCTCTCTTGGGGATTTTGTTTTGACCGGCGGAGAAGTTGCCGCGATGGCGATGATCGAAGCAAGCGCCCGATTGATCCCCGGAGTGCTAGGTAACGAATCGTCCGCCTGCGAAGAATCGTTCAGTGAGGCTCAGCAGGGTGGCCTGGAGTACCCGCAGTACACGCGCCCCGTGGAGTTTCGTGGTTTGGGTGTGCCGGAAGTGCTCAAGAGCGGTGACCACGCCAAGATTGCCGAGTACCGTCGGATGCAAGCGGCGGAGCGCACCGCGGTGCGTCGCGCCGATCTGGTGTCCGTTCAGAGCAAGGGCAAGCTGTGAGGCGCATCGCAGCCGCCTTGGTCCACTACCCCGTGTTGGATCGCGAGCATCAGATCGTAACCGGCGCGATCACCAACATCGATCTGCACGATCTATCGCGCAGTGCGCACAGCTACGGCCTGAGCGACTTGTTCGCGATTCATCCGGTGGCGGCGCAGCGCGAATTGGCCGAGCGGATCCGTGAACATTGGGTGACCGGTGCTGGGGGAAAGCGCATTCCCGATCGCAAGCCCGCTCTGGAGATGTTGCGGGTTGTCGAAACGCTGGAGCAAGCGCAGGCCAATTTGGGCCCCGACGCTGAGCTCTGGACCACGAGCGCCAGCGCGCTGGGCGACAGAATTGCCACATTCTCAGGCGCGCGTAGCCTGCTGGCACAAGACGGGCCCCCAGTGCTCTTGTGCTTTGGTACGGGCTGGGGCCTCGCCGATGAGATCCACGAGAGGGCTGCTGTGAGGTTGGAGCCCATTCGTTCGCCACGTGCGGACGGCTACAACCACTTGAGCGTCCGGGCCGCTGCGGCGATCATCTTCGATCGGCTCTTGTCGCCAATTTGATGCCACTGCACAGCCGGCCCTGGGCCCCACAGGAGCCTGGCCATCAGAACCGGTGAATGCTAGTGGTGGGCCGGCCGTCAAACGGGTGGGAACAAGGCCGGCTATTTTTCGGTGAACTTATGAAGCGAGCGTTTCTTGGGCTGAAATCGTCGATGGGCGCACTGCTGGCGGGGGCGCTTTTGTGGTCGGGTAACGCTCATGCCAGCGTTGCGGATCTCAAAGCCGAAGCTGCGAAGCAGCCGACCAGCGCGGAGGCGGGTTTGGCGCTCTCGGTGAAGCTGCGCCGCGCGGGGCTGATGCAAGAGGCGCTGTCCACGGTCAACAAGAGCATGGGCAAGGCGAGCGACGCCAACGATACGAACCGCCTGTTGTTGGAGCGGGCGCGCATTGACATCGATCGTGGCCGCATGAAGCCGGCAATGGCTGATTGCGAAAAATTGAGGAAGGCCGACGAAGTGCTGTTGCACATCTGTGTGGCCGAAACTTACTTGCTGTACCGACGCGGGTCTCTAGCGCTGCCGGAGGCCGAATCGGCGCTTAAGCTGAAGAACGGTGACTACGACGCGACGCTGGCAAAAGGCCGTGCGCTATGGATCTCAGGCGATGCCGGCTCCGCCAAGACCATTCTCAATAACTTGGTGACTCAGGTACCGGATCGGCAGGAAGCCATCCCGCATTTGGCTGAGTTGTTGATCGGCACCACCGCTTCCAGCGAAGCCATTGTTGTTTTGAAGCACGGACTGCAGGTGGCGCCGGATGATGCGGTCATGCGGGTCATGCTCGCCGGATTGATGCCTCCTTCGCAGGAGTCGGCGCAGCTGCTCCAAGAGGCGACCACGTTGCGCGTGGATTACGAGCAGGCTTATGCCCAATTGGGAGCCGTGTTGTTGAGTTTGGGCAAGCTGGACGACGCGGAGCACGCGTTGCGTTCCGCGTTGAAGCTCAACCCGAAGGACGCCGATGCCCTCGCGAGCTGGGCGCGGGTCTTCTTATTGCGTTCGGATTTCAACGGCGCGCTGGCTCAAGCCCGAGCCGCACTCAAGCTGATGCCTCAGAACGGCGCGGCAAAGCTGGTTGAAGCCCAAGCGCTCGCTGGCCAGGGCGAAATCGATCTGGCGATCGAAGAATTTCAGGCGGCCTACGGCCTGCAGCGTCGCAATCCCGACGTCTTGGTGCAGGCGACTGAGGCCTGCTTGAAGCACGGGCGCCCCACGACGGCGATGGCATTCGCTGAGCGCGCCACATCGGATTTCCCG
>DATJEQ010000225.1:0-15304 GCA_035496495.1 Polyangiaceae bacterium | reverse complement strand
AGTATTTCTTTAAAGAGGCTCCAATGCGCAGAGATTCGATGAAACGTGCTGTTCTGACGGTGTGCGGCCTGGTCGCGTTCGCGGCGTGCGCGACGCGGACCTCGAATTCAGGGCAGGTGCAGAACCCGGGGCAGCCGCCTCAGCAGTATCCGCAGCAGCAGTACCAACAGCAGCCGTACCCACAGCAGCCGTATCAATACCCAGCGCAGCAACCGTACGCGCAACAACAGCCTTACGCGCAGCAACAATACCAACCCCAGCAGTACCCGCAGCAGCAGCCTCCCGCGCAACCCGCTGCTCCAGCGCTCACTTACGCCGCGGGAGCAGTAGCGATCCCCGGATTTTTTCCCACTTTCCTTCCGCCGCCTCCAGTGCCGCTGCCTCAACTTGCGCTGGGTGTCGCTCGCCCAGTGAATGCGCGCGCTCTCTTTTCATCGCCATCATCAGCGACGCGTTCGCACTGCCCGCGCATGGAAGTGGTGCCCGGCAAATGGGTGACGCTTGATTGCGGACAGCAAATGCCGATCCGCTCGGCCCGCGCATTCACAGCGCCCATGGGTTTGGGCGAGCAACGTTTGCCGCTCAGTGTGGATCACCGCACCGATGGGCTCGACGGACCCATCAAAGATCAGCAGGAGGTGGGGGTGTGCACTGCGTTCTCGCTTTCCACCGCGATGGACAACGCAATCCGTCGCTTGGGCAAGAGCGATGTGACGTCGCCGCTACACGTGTGGTCGCGTTATCGTGTCCCGCAAATCGATAAAGCGGGTGATTCGAATCTGGATAAGGCGATCACCTCGGAATCTGAATGGCCTTATGACCCTGCCAAAGCATGCCGACTTTCGCAGCACCCGGATTTCGACTGTGAAGACGCCTACCACGTTCAGAACGACAGCGTTGATCCCAAGCTCAAAGCCGAGCTGACGCGTGCCAACAAGCATGGGCTGTTCACCCTCACCTCCGTCGAATCCCTCCATGCTGCTCCAGGCAATCCCCAGGAAGTCGCTGCGATCATCGCCGGGGGCGATTCGGTGTGGGTGGCGTTCAAGATGAGCCCCAACTGGCAGAGCTTCTATTTGGGTCGCGACGCCGTGATTCAGGATTACCAACAAACCGACGATTCAGGGCACGCGGTGGTGCTGATCGGCTATCGCACGCGCAATGGCATCAAGCAGTTTCTCATTCACAACAGCTGGGGCCCGAACTGGGGCGATCACGGCTATGGCTGGATCAGCGAGAACATGGTGCGTGATCACATGATTTACGCCTACCGAGTTCGCGTCGCCGGCACGCACCCGGCAGCTCCTGCTCCCGCGCCACAACCCGCTCCAGCTCCCTCTCCGTCGCCGACGCCCGCTCGTCCAACACCTATTCCCCCCGCACCGTCGCCCACACCTCCAGCGCCCGCGCCGGCACCCGCCGCCCCACCGTCACCGAGCAACGGTTGTCCCGCAGGTCAAGTGCGGGATCTGGTTTACGGCAATTGCATGATGCCATGCCCGGGAGGCAGCCCACCCTCGGCCGGCTTCTGCTTGCCCAGCGTGCCCGGCTTCCAATTCCCCTTCTCATTCCCGCAGCCCTCCGCACCTGCGCAACCCACACCCAACGCGCCGCCGTCCGCTGCACCCGCCTCCGGTGGGCCATCGCCCACACGCCCCACTGCGCCCGCGCCTGCTGCACCGCAGCAACCCGCCCCGCAACAAGCCCGATGCCCCGCAGGTCAAGCTCCCGACATGCTCACCGCCCAGTGCATCACCTACTGCCCCAACGGCTTGCCACCCATCGGCGGCCTCTGCCTCCCCTGGTAACCCCTTGAGCATCTGCGCAACAGCGCACAGCTCGCGACGAAGATTGAGCGAATGCGCGCAGCGCAGAGCGACGCGGTGCTCCAATTCCGAGAAGCTCCGTGCAGATGTGCGTCATCTGCGAGCACCGGAGCGGAAACGTACGACCGTACGTTGAGCACCGGAGTCGCAGCCGAGGGCGCGCAGATGCGCGGAGATCCTCGGAATTGGAGCCAACAGTCGGATTTGAACCGACGACCTGTGCTTTACGAAAGCACTGCTCTACCAACTGAGCTATGTTGGCGTTTGCCTCTAGCGAGCAAGCGGCGGCTACCTTACGCAGGCCCACTCGACAGTCAAGCAGCGAGCGGTCAAACCGACGCCCCCGAAGGCGGTGAATTGTCCCACTGGGCGGGCGTCTGCGGGCCGCGTTACGTGGCCACTGCGCGGGGATTTTTGCACAATCCAGCTGGAATTCCTGGGTGCGCGCGGGGCTAGCCACAGCGGGGCTCCTGAGATAGGGTCCGCACCCTGTTTTCCGTCAAAACCCGCCCTTCGGTGCACGCCGGGGCGAGAAATAGTAGGGTCCCCAAATGGCAAATTATCTCTTTACCTCCGAATCCGTTGGCGAAGGACACCCCGACAAATTGTGCGATGCGGTGTCTGACGCGGTGCTCGATGCCGCGCTCAAGCAAGATAAATACAGTCGCGTCGCGTGCGAGACGTTCTGCAAGACTGGCTTCGTCGTCATCGGCGGTGAGATCACCACTAAGGCTACTATCAACTACGGCGATATCGCGCGCAAAGCGATTCGCGAAATTGGTTACACCAGCTCGGAGATGGGCTTCGATGCTGACTCGTGCGGCATTCTGCTCGCCGTCGAGCCGCAATCACCCGACATCTCGCAAGGGGTGACCGAAGGACAAGGCGACTTCAAAGAGCAAGGCGCGGGCGATCAGGGCCTGATGTTCGGTTACGCCTGCGACGAGACGCCAGAATTGATGCCGGCACCCATCATGTATGCGCATCAACTGATGATGACCATGTCGAAGGTGCGTAAGGCGAAGAAGGTCAACTTCCTGCGCCCCGACGCCAAGAGCCAGGTCACCTTGGAATATGTCGATGGCAAGCCCAAGCGCATTGAAACCGTGGTCGTTTCTACCCAGCACAGTCCCGACGTCGACAACGCCACGCTGCGTGACGCCGTGATGGAGCTGGTGATCAAGAAGACGCTGCCCAAGAAGATGCTGGATAAGAACACCAAGTATTTCATCAATCCGACTGGGCGTTTCGTTATTGGCGGCCCGTTCGGCGACGCAGGCCTCACCGGCCGCAAGATCATTGTCGACACCTACGGCGGCATGGGCCGTCACGGTGGCGGCGCCTTCAGCGGCAAAGATCCCAGCAAGGTGGATCGCTCGGCCGCCTATTACGCGCGCTACGTCGCGAAGAACATTGTGGCCTCCAAGGTCGCAACCCGCTGTGAGGTTCAGGTGGCATACGCCATTGGCGTCGCGCAGCCCGTGGGTGTCTACGTGCATACCTTCGGCACCGGCAAAGTCAGCGACGAAAAACTGTCGGCTTACATCCGCGACAACTTCGACATGCGTCCGCGCTCGATCATTCAACAGCTGAATCTGCTGCGTCCCGTGTACAGCCCAACCGCAGCGTACGGGCATTTCGGCCGCAAGGAATTCGCCTGGGAAAAAACCGACCGCGCCAAGGAAATCGCGGCGGCAATGTCAGGTCGCGGCGGATCAGCCAAGAAGGCAGCTGCCCCCAAGGCCAAGCCCAGCAAATCATCTTCCAAGAAGAAGCCCAAATTGCGCCTCGTAAAAAAGGCCGCCTAATTACCGGTTACAGAGCGATTCACGAATCGCCCCAACGCCCAGCGCAACGCGCCGGAATTACGGCACGTCCGCGGTGAAATACAGCACTGCGAGGCACATTTCGTTTGAAGTGCCCCACCCGGGAAGAATCGGAGGGGGCACGTTCATTGTGTTGTAATCGCAGGTCACCTGGAATTGGGTCGACGCGCTGACATCGAACGGCGTTTGGTAGAAATACAGACGTTGCCACATGATGTCCCACTGCTTGACGTCGATGCCGCACTGGTCGCTGGCGCCGTCCATCACGCGTAGACTGTAGGTGTGCCCCAGCTTGTGCATGTGGGGCATCACGCCTTGCAACTTCAAGTTCTGTAAGCTGGCCAACCCCAAATCGGAAACGGTCGCCTGCCAAGTGTAGGGCACTGAGCTCATATTCGAAGCGATCATCACCGGGGTTGTGCTCAGACTTTCCAACAATGGATCGTGTAGGGCGAAAACTCCGACACGCTGCACGGTGTCTTCCCAATGCAGGCGGATCGTCGTGGTGTCGGATTGGCCGACCAACGCAGGAACGCCCATGTTGTAGTGCACCTGCACGACGAACTTGTCCGTTGGCTTCACGGGAATGCCGCTGCTATCCGGGTAGGTCACCACGCCCTGCCCCATCGCCCACGTGACGGGCACGGCGTTCACCTCGATTCCGTCACCCGGCATTCCAAAGCAGGGCCAACCCAAGCGATCGGGTGAGTCGGCGTCCATCGCGGCGAGTTTGTCACCGTTGGTGGTCGTGCCATCGCTGGAGAGCGCCGTTGGATCCACCTGCATCATGATCACGTGGTGAATCATGGGGGCGTTGCCAGGCACCACGTCGTAGCCGGTGATGTAACGCGGGGTGGTCAGATTCGGATCGAGCAAGAAGCAGCGGTATTCGTCGTGCGGGGCCAGGGCAGTGCCCTCAGGCATCGGCGTAAATTCGGGCGTGTGGTATTCCACCGCGTCAGCCAGAGTGGGGAGCGGGGGCAACGCGATATCAACGGGGGTGCCCTCGGCTTTGTCACCCCCTGCCCAAGTGGTGATCGTGTTGATCTCTTGGTCGGTGAGCGACAGCGATCCGATAAAACTGCCGCAGCTGCCGTCATCCGTTGCTGGCCAAGGCGGCATAATGTGCATGGAGACCACCTGAGAGATGGTCATGGCCTGCATGCTCACGCTGTCGTACGTCGAAAGAATTTCAGGCCCAATGCCGCCGGCTTGGTGACAGCGTAAACAGCGCGACGCAAGGATCGGCGCCACATCGCCCCAGTAGGTCAGCCCTGCGCTTGACCCACCCGGCCCACTACCCCCCTGAGCGCTACCGCCCGAGGTTCCGCCCCTGCCAGCGAGCGTCGTCGCATCGCCACCCTGCGCTGCGCCAGCGAGTGAGTTCACTCCGCCATGGCCACTGCCCCCGTGCCCCGCCTGGGAACCACCGCTTGCGATGGGTGCAGTCGAACCGCCCCCGCAGCTCAGGGTTAAAGTGGCGACAACGGCGGCGACTGCAGCACGCATGGAGGCCCTCAAATCATGACGATCAGATATCGTAGTATAGCGCAAATTCCAGCGGGTGCGGCCTCATCCTGACTTCTTGCACTTCGCGTTCACGCTTGTACGTGACGTGCTCAATCAAAGCATCTTTGGTGAACACATCGCCGCGCAACAGGAACTCACTGTCCTTCTCCAGATTGTCCAACGCTTGCTCCAGCGAATGCGAGACACTGGGCACATCCCGCAATTCCTCCGGTGAGAGTGAGTAGATGTCCTTGTCGAGTGGCTCACCTGGATCGATCTTGTTCTGTACGCCGTCCAGCCCCGCCATCGTCATCGCCGCAAAAGCGAGGTACGGATTGCAGGCCGCATCCGGATAGCGCACTTCAATGCGCTTGGACTTGGGGCTATTCGAGTAAGTAGAAATGCGAATCGCCGCCGAGCGATTGCGGCTTGAATAGGCCAAATTCACGGGCGCCTCATAGCCAGGCACCAAGCGCTTGTAGCTGTTGGTGGTCGGATTCGTGATCGCGTTGAGCGCGCGCGAGTGCTTGAGAATACCGCCGATGTACCACAGCGCCATTTGGCTCATGCCCGCGTAGCCGTCGCCGGCGAACAAGGGCTTACCGTCTTTCCACAGCGATTGGTGGCAGTGCATGCCGTTGCCGTTGTCACCGAAAAGCGGCTTGGGCATGAAGGTTGCGCTTTTGCCGTTGCGGTGCGCAACGTTCTTCACGATGTGTTTGAACCACATCAATTTGTCGGCCATCGTCGTCAGGGTGTCGAACTGCATGTCGATTTCGCCCTGACCCGCGGTGGCCACTTCATGGTGGCTCACTTCCACGGTGATGCCGCACTCTTTCATCGCCAGACAAATCTCGGTGCGAATGTCTTGGAATTGATCATTCGGTGGAAGAGGGAAGTAGCCCTCCTTCACGCGGATCTTGTGGCCCGTGTTCGGGCCCTGCTTGCCCGTGTTCCAGGCGGCCTCTTCGGAATCCACCTCGTAGAAACAACCGTTCATTGAGTTGTCGTAACGAACGCTATCGAAAATGAAGAACTCGGCTTCTGGCCCAAAGTAAACCGTGTCGGCGAAGCCCGTGGACTTCACATACGCCTCGGCCTTGCGCGCGATGTAACGCGGGTCACGAGAGTAGGCTTGGCGCGTCAGCGGATCCTGGACGTCACAGCACAGTGCCAGCGTGGGGTGCTTGGTGAACGGATCCATCCGGGCCGTGGCCGGATCGGGGATCAGCAACATATCGCTGGCGTTGATCGGCTGGAATCCGCGGATCGACGAGCCGTCGAAACCCAAACCTTCTTCAAAGACGGAAGGCTCCAAGCGCTCAATGGGAAAGCTGGTGTGCTGCCACTTGCCGGGTAGATCAATGAAGCGCAGATCGAACATCAGTGCGCCGTGCCGTTTGCCCAGCTCTATTGCCTCTTTGGGTGTCATGGTTCGCTCTCCTTACAGGCCTTGCTAACAGGCCCGCCTCTTGGCAGGCGCAGTACTCTGCCTACGCCTGTGAACCCTGTCCACCCGCCACTGAAACCCCCTGTTTGTGGGCTGTTTCAGATGGCTTCGTCGTTGCGGTCGCCGGTACGGATGCGCACGGCCTGCTCCACCGGTGTGACAAAGATCTTGCCATCGCCAATGCGACCCGTCTTCGCGCTTTTTTCGATCGCGTCGACTACCGACTGCACTTGACTATCGGCAACCACAATTTCGATCTTAACCTTGGGCACGAAATCCACCACGTAGGCGGAGCCGCGGTAAACTTCCTTCTTGCCGCCGGTGCGCCCAAAGCCCTTGACCTCGGTGACCGTCATGCCCTGGATCCCCACTTCCGATAGGGCATCTTTCACTTCATCCAACTTGAATGGCTTGATGATTGCCTCGACCTTTTTCATGGTGTCCTCATTGATCCCTTCGGGTTAACTGACGCGGCTGGACAGCCGCTGATTTTTTTCACGTAGCGGGAGCAACGTTTCCGGAATGTTTCCCCGACGCATCACTTTGGGTCATTCGACTGGTTCGGCTAGTGAGTCGGCTTAGCCACACGATAAGCATTTGATTTCATTGCGTATTTTGACGTTCCGCTGACAGCGTTACAGCGATCTTGAGTCGGGGCCGGAAGCGGGGTGGGAATTGGCATACACTGGCCCCCAACAATGCCCCCCCACCTGCAGCCACCGGCGCCGGCGCCCGCGATATTTGGCTGGACCTTCGGCGAGGGCCTGATGCATGCGCTCCTTTCTTTGGGGCCTCATGGTGACTGAACCCGCAACAGCGCTGGCGATTGGCACGCTGATCGACGGCAAATTCCGCGTAACCCGGGAGATTGGTCGCGGGGGCATGGCGCAGGTGTTCGAGGCAGAGAATGTCGACATTGGCAAACGCGTTGCGGTGAAAGTGCTGTCGAAAGACTTGGCGCACTCCAAAGTGGTCACCGAGCGCTTCATTCGTGAGGCGCGGGCGGCTGCCAAGATACGCAGCCCGTACATCTGTGACGTGTTCGATGTGGGCGCCTTCGATGGCTTGCCCTTCTTGGTGATGGAGTTGCTCGAAGGCGAAAGTTTGTATGAACGGCTGTCTCGCGAGCACCAACTGAGCGTCGATGAAGTCCTGCGTATCGCGGGGCATATCGCCAAAGGGCTGCAGAAGGCTCACGACGAAGGCATCGTTCACCGTGACCTCAAACCCGAGAACATTCTGCTCACCGTGGGGGAAGACGGCGGCACGCTGGCCAAGATCGTGGATTTCGGCTTAGCCAAATTCTACGAGCCCAATTCGGAGGGAGTGCAGCAGTCGCGCATCACCCGCGAGGGCGCTCTGTTCGGCACGCCGGCCTACATGAGCCCCGAGCAAGCCCGCGCACAGGGCGAAGTGGATCACCGCGCGGATTTATGGGCGTTCGCCTGCATTGTGTACGAGATGCTGGTGGGCAAGACGGTGTGGAATTTGGAGCAAGGCGTGGCCATGATCTTGGCTCAGATCGCCAGCGCGCCGCTTCCCCGCCCCTCGCAGCAACGCGACGATTTGCCGAAAGGCTTCGATCAGTGGTTCGAGCACGCGCTCGATCGCCAAATTGAAAGCCGCTTCCAGTCAGCCAAAGAAGCCATGGAAGTGCTCAAGGTCGCACTGCTCTTGGAGAAGGGCACGGTCAAAGAGTCGTCGATCAGCTCAGAGGCGGAGGGGCTTGCGGTCGACGCGCTCGTCGCCGGCACACCGCACCCTGATGCTCCGATTTCCAGCGAGGCCACTGGCCCAGTTGAGAGCACGGCCGCCCGCGTGAGCGAGCGGCCGGGGCCGGGCAAATGGTCGCTGGGGCGGACGGTCTCGTGGTCTTTGTTCGTGGTGGGCTTGCTGGCAGGCGGCAAATGGGTGGCCGACGATCCCCAGCACGCCAAAGCGGTCTTGGATCACGGCTTGAGCGTCGGTGAAAATTATCTAGGGTTGACCACCCCCACAATCACGACCTCCTCCGACAACCTGGCTGAGCGCGCAGATTATGCTCAAAAAATCAACCACGCGCTGGAGGCTTTGTACGCTGGGAATTTTTCGCAAGCCCGAAGCCAGATGGAGGCGGCTTTTAACATGGGGAAGCCTAAGGCGGCGCGCTCGCTACTGACCCAACTGTCTGTGTCGCTCTCCGATCTGCACGGTCATTGCCAAATCACCGCACTCGGACACCCGCGTCCGTTCGATGCCTCCAGCGATGGCTCGATTCCCACCCTTGCTGTCACCAGCAAAGGTGTCGTGACCGCGTGGGCAGATGGCCATGAGCAAGCAGACCGCATCCAGGCCTACGCCGCTCTGTTGGATCCGGCACTGCAACGCGTGGGCCCGGCACTCAGCGTTACACCGGAGGCGCGCTCCGTGCGCTCGCCTCAGTTGGTTCAATCGGGCTCACAGCTGGGGTTGCTGTATTGGGATTACGCGGGTGATCAACCCGGCGTGTATGTGCGCGCGCTAACGGCAGATGGCCGCATCGCGGGGGCGGCAACGTTGATCAGCAGTTCGACTGCTGGGGCCCCCTACAATCCAACCTTTGCCGCTGATCCAGATGGAACGTTTTGGGCGGTGTGGTCTGAAAGTGTGGGCCCCAAGACGACCGAACTGTTCGCGTTGCATTTATCGGGCGCACTCAAGCCCTTGGGCGATAAGGTCAAGCTCACGGCGCACCCACCCGAGGTGGGTCCGTTGATCGCATCAATGCCAGCGATCGCAGTGGATCATGACACCCTGAATATCGCCTTCCGAGTGCAACACGGGAATGATTTCGAACTGCTGCTCTTGCGCGCTCATCCCAAATCTCCGCAATTCATAGCGGGCTTAGATGCCCCCCTCGCTGCCGCTAGCGCGAGTGCCAGCAGCGCCCCCGCGGTGCCGCCGATTCCCGTTCGCTCGAGCAAGACAAAGGCGCACTCACGCACCGGCAAATCCGCAGCGACGCCCGTGGAGGAGCCTATAGCGCGCTATTTGGGTCAGGTCGTGAAGCTCAGCAAAGACGCGAGCAAGCAATCCGTGCCCAAGCTCGCTTGCGATAGCAACGGCTGCTATGTCGGTTGGGACGCCGAAAACGCGGGAGCTCAACTTGGCTATGTGCGTGCGGCCGACGATCAGCTGTTGTGGTACCGGGAGGTCAGCGCCAAATCATCACGCCCTAGCGTGGCCAGTGGTGGCCAGAAGACAGTGGCCTGCTGGTTTGAAGACGGCAAGGTGAAGGTGGGTCAGGTGACAACCGACGGCATTTCGGAGGGAACAACAGTGGCGCGCGCGAGCGGCCAGTTGCCCTCTTCGGACCTGCGCTACAGTCAAGAAACCAATACCGGGCCCGGGCACCGAACCGAGTGGTTTCTCACTTGGCGTGATTACGAAGCAGCCGAACACGAACCGTTCATTGCGCGTGTGGAGTGCAGGTAATGCGCGGCCCCGATTCCAAATGGCCTAACTTGCCGTCGCTCTCAATCCCGTCGCGTGGGGCCATGCGCAGCGCGCCTCTGAGCAGCGAACGCGTGCGTTTGACTCCCTTGGAGCCCATGGATGCGGCGGAGCTGTGGAATGCCGTCA
Source organism: Polyangiaceae bacterium (assembly GCA_035496495.1). Classification (GTDB taxonomy): domain Bacteria; phylum Myxococcota_A; class Polyangia; order Polyangiales; family Polyangiaceae; genus SZUA-265. Next base: position 5,093 of record DATJEQ010000225.1, on the reverse strand, counting down.
ACGGCTCACGCGATTACTTGCAACGCTGGCTCCCCTGGGTGCCCTTCAACACTTCGCTGGAGGCCAGTCAACGCTACGCGGATGCGTGCGCAGCGGACTGGGATGCGGGGCGCGCGTTGCGCTTTGGTATTCGCGATCAGGGCTCCGGGGCGTTATTGGGAGTGGTGGGCCTGGATACCTGCATTCACCTGCACCGCTCATGCGATCTGGGTTACTGGCTCAAACGCGACGCGGCGGGCAAGGGTATCATGACCGAAAGCGCCTCGCTGTGCGTGCGCTTTGCATTGCGCCGTGTGGGCGTGCACCGCATCCGTTGCGCAGCGGCGACCGACAATTACCCAAGCTTGGCCGTGATCGCACGACTCAACTTTCGCTTTGAAGGCATTGCGCGTTGCGCCGAGTACGTGGACGGCCGCTGGATCGATCACGCGGTGTTCTCGCGCCTGTCGACGGACCCTGAGTGAATCATGCCCTATCGCAGGTGGGCAAGCCGCAGGGGATGGCGAGTCACGCTCGCGCAATGGGGCATCCGCCAACGCATTCCATTTCTAGCGCAGGTGCCGTTGGTGGTGCTCGCAGTGGGGCTCACCGCAGCAACAGTGTTGATTCTGTTCGGAGTGGGGCAACTGCGCGAACAGAGCGACGCAGATTCCTCACTGCGCAGCACCTTGTTGCTGCAAACGCTGGCGGAACGGGTGCAAGCCGCGGCAGAGCCGGATCGCGCGCTGCTCATTGAGCGCGCCGCGGAGCGGTCTGGCGCCGAGATTCTGCTCGCTCAGCAAGATGGTGCATTGGTGATCGATGCCAGCCTGGGGCCGCCTTCCACGACGGGCATTGAGCAGCTCTTGGTAGTCGGCTCGGGCGAGACGGTGACCCAAGCCGGGCGCACCCGGTTCACTTCCGCTCCCCTTCGCCCACCGTTGCAGCATCTGTCGCTGATCGTGTTCGTGCCCGTTGAAACGCACCCCTTCGGCGAAAGCTCCATGGTGACGTTGACGCTGCTCTTTGCCGTGATCTTAGTCGCGATCGCGGCGCTTGCCGCGTACGGCTTGGCGCGCTCGGTGCACACCGATATCGCCTACATCAAGAATCGATTGGTGCACATGGCCAGGCCGGGGGCCGATCCTGCCGGTGAAACCATCCCGGTGCGCACGGCCGATGCAGTGGGCTCCATGACCAATGCCTTCAATTTGATGGTTGAACGGTTCACGCAGGATGAAATCGCCTACCGCCACGATCTGGATAAGGCCATTGCTTACGACCGCGAGCGCAGCGAATTCTTATCCGCACTCAGTCATGAACTGCGCACACCGCTGAACGCCATTTTGGGTTTCACGGACGTGCTGCTCAGCGAGGTCGATGGCCCTCTGACTGACGACGCCAAAGAGAACCTGACGGTGGTGCGGCGCAGCGGCGAGCACCTCCAACAATTGATCAACGACGTCTTGGATCTTTCCGCCATCGAATCGGGGTTCTCTGAGCTGGATTTCCAAGACACAGATGTTTTCGCCATCGCTTCTGCCGTGGTCGAAGAGGCGAGCGTTGCGGCGCAGAAAAAGGGACTTGCGCTCACGTTGAACGGCGCGCCCGCCTCCGCTTGGGCGGATCCGGTGCGCGTGCGACAGATCATCAGCAATTTGGTGGGCAACGCGATCAAGTTCACCAAACAGGGCCACGTCGAGGTCCAGGTGCACGGCCAGCCCGGCGAGGTTGAAATTGTCGTCAGCGACACCGGTCGCGGCATTGCCCCCGCCGAACGAGCGCGTATTTTTGAGGAATTTCAACAAGTTGGCGGTGGCCGAGCGCAGCGCACGGGAACTGGATTGGGCCTCGCTATCACGCGTCGGTTGGTGCAGATGCACCGGGGCAGCATCCGCGTGAACAGCGAACTCGGAGAAGGCACGCAGTTCTTTGTGCTCTTACCGGATCGCCCGAGCGCGGCCGAAATGGAGAAGGCCTCGTGAACGCCGCCGAACGATTGCGCGCCGTCGTCACGCTGTGGGAGGTGTGGATCAGTTTGGCGCTGGCCATTCCCCTCGCCTATTCGGTGCCTCCGCTCTTGCTGCTGGATGCAACACTGCGCGCCAGTGTGACCCCCACCCTGATCATCGCGATCGTGCTCGCGACCGTGCTTTCGTCCTTGCACAGCTGGATGGTCACGGGGCGTTATCGTTACTTGTTGTTGTCGCTCGCCACCGGTAGCGGATCGCTGCACCCCGGTGAGTTGCAAGCGTTGGATCGCGAGCCCGGACGACTGGCTCGCGCTTGGATTGTCTGGCACCTCCTCACGTTGTTTCTGTTGTTCGGAACTCCGCTCCGCCCGGCGCAGATGGACCAGACCACCGGGCTCAGTGTGGCGCTGCTCTCCGGGTTGATGGTGGCAACGGCTTCTTTGCCGCTCAATGGCGTGCTGCGCACCGCATTCCTACGCGCAGTTGAGTTGGCTCCCGCGGCGCTGGCTCGCGCTATGATCGAAGCAGCCGAACAGACTGCCGCTGCACGATCGCGAATCACGCGGCGCCTAACGTTGGCCCTGGCAACGCCGACCTTCTTCGTTGCCTTGGGTGCCGCACTGATCACGCACGCGCACTTGCGGCGCGCCGACGAGCACACGCGGGAGATCACTGCGCTCGCCGTGGCACGCTGTTCATTCGAACCAGGGCCCGGTATCTTAGCCAACGCTGGGTCTGCCCAAGCGCAGAAACGCGCGACCGATTTGGGTTTCAACGGATCGCTCGATGCAAAACCTGCACCGTACGCGGTCAAGCTGGTGCAGGGCGGAGTGTTGGAATTGACTGCTCCGCTGGAACGGGGCAGCGCGATCGTGCGTTTTCGCGGCTCAACTCTTGGCATCGTGGGGTTAAGACCTCTGCTGTGGTCGATCCTTGCGGTATTCGTGGCCGCGCTGCTCGGCTATTTGCTGGGGGCGAGTTTTACCAATGATCTGCTCGTGACGGTGCGTCGTGTGCGCCAATTGGGCACCGAAGCTGGGCACGGATCTACTTCTCACACTTTTCCTGAGGCACGCTTCTCATTGGTCGAAGAGTTGGGCCAAGCGATTCAACAGTTGGCCCAACGGTTCGTCGTATTCACCAGCGCGCAACAGGCAGCGATTTCAGCGCGCGAAGCGGCCGTGCGAGCACGCGGCCTGTTCTTCGCCAGCGTCAGTCATGATCTCAAAAATCCCCTAAACGCAATTTTGGGTTTCACGGATTTGGTGCGCAAAGGGCCCCTGACGGACGAGCAAGCCGAAAGCCTGGAAGTGATTCAAAGTCGCGGCAAAGAGTTGCTGGCATTGATTGAAACAATCTTGGATGCCGCCCGTGCCGAAGCCGGTCAATTGTCGTTGGTGTACGAAGAGGTTGAATTCGCCGATCTGTACGGGAGCGTGCTCAAGCGGGTGCGCAACCTGGCCTCCGGATTCACGCCGCAGATCTGGGACGATATTGACCCGGAAATACCGCCGCTGTTAGCCGACAAAGTGCGGCTGGCTCGCGCGCTTGCAACCTTCATCGCGTACACCGTGCGCGCCACCCAAGGCGGCAAGATGCGCCTGCGCGCAGAAATGAACGACCCCTACCACGTGCGCATCGACGTGGATGTTCCCAGCCATTTGCACTCACCCAAGGAGCTTGAGCTGATGATGACCGACAGCCAAAGCCCCGGTAAACGCGCCCACCGCGGGCTGGCCCTGGGCCTGCGGCTCGCCCGCTTCGTGGTCGACCTTCACAAAGGCGACGTGCGCGTGATCGATCGCGGCGCCAAAGGCGCCATGTTCTGCATCACCTTGGGCACCCTGCAAGCCAGCACTAAAGCGCCAAAGACGGAGTGATTCCGCGCTCGCACTTCACGTTTCCCCCGCCGCGTGGTAGCCGCTCTCTTAAGGTATGGCAGCGCGCAAGACTGAAACTCAAGAGACGGACACGGACGAGCGCGTGCTGACGGCTTCGACGCAGCCTGAGGATGAACGGCTGGATCGCCTGTTTCGGCCGAAGGTGTTGGATGATTTCATCGGGCAGGAGCGGCACAAGGCGAATCTGAAGGTCTACATTGAGGCGGCCAAGCAGCGGCGAGAGCCATTGGATCACGTGTTGCTCTGTGGGCCGCCGGGGTTGGGCAAAACGACGCTAGCGCACATTTTAGCTTCTGAGATGGGGGTGGATCTGCACATCACTAGTGGGCCGGCCATTGAGCACAAGGGGGCGCTCACCGGGCTTTTGACACGGGCCAAACGCGGCGATGTGATCTTTATCGATGAGATCCATCGACTGAGTGCTCCCGTGGAGGAAGCACTCTACCCTGCAATCGAGGATTTTCGCATCGATGTGGTCACGGGCGATGGCCCCTACGCTGAAAGCATTTCCATCGATATCAAGCCGTTCACACTGGTGGGCGCTACCACGCGCGCGGGGCTGCTCACCAAGCCGCTGCACGAGCGCTTTGGTGTCACCTTGCGCTTGGATTTCTACCTACCCGCTGAGCTGGAGCGCATCATTCAACGCAATGCGGCGCTGCTCGGGGTGCCCTGTGAACCGTCCGGGGCAGCCACCCTGGCGGTGCGCTCGCGCGGGACGCCCCGTGTGGCCAACCGCTTGCTGCGGCGCGTGCGGGATTTCTCCATGGTGGAAGGTTCCGGCAAAATCGACACCGCGATTGTGAATTTGACCTGTGAGCGCTTGGAGGTCGATCAAAGTGGGCTCGATGAAATGGATCGCCGGCTCCTTGAAATCCTGATCCACCATTATGAAGGCGGCCCCGTGGGAGTGGAAACGTTGGCGGCCGCGCTGGCTGAGCCCCGCGACACGGTGGAAGACGTGTACGAGCCCTACTTGCTGCAGCAAGGCTTCTTGGGGCGCACGCCGCGTGGGCGCGTAGCAACACGCAAAGCCTACGAGCACTTGGGTGTGCCTTTTGGTGGCGAATCCAAGCAAACCCGTTTGTTCTGAGGGCAAGGATCTCCAAGAAATAGCGCTGGGTTGTCAGCGCACGCGCCATTCTGGCATGGTGGCGCGAACATGAGAGTGCGCGCCATTGCCGCCCGCGACGCCCGCTGTAACGCGGTGGGCACGCTTGAGATCGAGTGCACTCCCATG